>NZ_JBHFNP010000200.1:0-41055 GCF_041929235.1 Microseira sp. BLCC-F43 | reverse complement strand
ACATCATGATTATGAGATGGAATGAACTGATAGACAGAGGATGGTTGAGTCATTTTGGTCCGGGTTTTAAAATGTGCAAGGAAGGCGATATAAAATTAATTATCGCTTAATAGAATATAGAAAGTTAAGATGAGATTTTAGTATAGACGTAGGGTGCGTTAGGCATTAGCCGTAACGCACCTAGGGTGCGTTAGGCATTAGCCGTAACGCACCTAGATCTAATCACCCAAGTTGCTAGCTATAAAATCGATCCCCCCAAACCCCGGAGAAAAAAAGCGATCCCCCTCACATCCCCCTTTTTAAGGGAAGAGGGGGATACCTTGGGGGGCTTTTAAAGTAACGCACCTAGATCTAATATAGATACCCGACTTCTTGGAAAAGTCGGGTATCTAGCCGATCAAAGCTTTTTTCGTCAAAAATACGGATGCTAGCCATCGCATACCTTCTCAGGGCGCGATCGCTTTGTTCTATCCTACCTCTGTGAAAGCGATCGCCCCGACAAACCCCCGTATTTTTTCCTAAAATCTCTCCTCTTAGTAGCAAATTCGACGCTTTAGCTTAGTGATTTCTCGTAAATTTACTCCCGATCATAACCCACCCACGCGCAACCTCAACTGGCACAATCGGTTTTCTCGGAATCAGCGACTAGGGGCTGGTAACTTAAAATACTTAAAATCCGAAAAATTTGATCGCTAGCCGCTAGTCCCTAGTCGCCTATTGACCAAAATTCGTAGTGTGACACTTCAGGGTGCGGAAAGTAGGTTATAACAAGTTATGAAGCTTAAGTAAAATTTCGTATACGCTCGCAGCAATGCCTAATTTTTCTTCCGGGAAATTGCTATATTAACCAGATGAGTATCTTCCTAATCTCTGTTTCGGTGGATCTACTATAGGCATTCTTTTTTCCTTGAATAAATAGTAATCAAGGCTAAAACAACCTGATTAAATTATTGCCTGACTTTTTTACCAAAAAAATCGGCTATTTCTTGCCTGTCAACAGGTTTTAAAGACTGGTAGGTAATTTTACCCGCGCTAAAAGCGTTAATTAACGCGATTTTGGCAAGGGAAAAAAGACACTTACGGCAAAATTTGCGTGTCTTGGGTGCGTCGGTTGCCAATAGCAAGCGCAACAATACAGCGGATTGCCAGCGAGTGAGGTACAGCGTTTTCGCTTTGTTTGTCAAGCCGTACCTCATACGGCGGCAATCGGCTATAAAGCCTTGCAGAATTATTGTTCATTGTCAATTTTCTGTAGGTAAATTATGTCAGATTTCCGCCGCCCCGCTACCCAAATCGCCTTCATCGATGCCAATGTTCCCGACCGGGAAAGTTTAATTAGCGGCCTTCAACCAGATGTTCAATTTGTTATTCTCGACCCGACAAAAGACGGCGTAGAGCAAATCACCGCAGCCTTAAAAGGCGGTAATTTTTCCGCCGTTCACATCGTTTCCCACGGCAGCGAAGGCAGCATCCAACTGGGAAATAGCATTCTCAACGCACAGACGTTAGAAACCCAATACGCCCCATCCCTGCAACAGTGGCGAGAAAGCCTCACCCCCGATGCGGATATTTTGCTCTACGGCTGCAAGGTTGGGGCAGACTCTCAAGGCGACACGACCCGCCTGGGGTTAAAACCCCAGGCTAATAGCGAAAGTCGGTTAAAACCGACTCAAAGTGCGTCAAATCAGTCGGTTTCAACCGACTTGGGCTATGAGACGGGGAATTTATTCCCCGGCGGGCTGGCTGAAAGCGCGTCAAATCAGTCGGTTTCAACCGACTTAAGCTATGAGACGGGGAATTTATTCCCCGGCGGGCTAACAACACAACCTACCAACTTCCTCACCCGCCTCGCCTAACTCACCGGGGCAGATATCGCCGCATCTGATGACTTCACAGGAGGTGCTGCACTAGGCGGAGACTGGGATTTGGAAGTGAAAGCAGGCAATATAGAAGCCACCCTGCCATTTCTGGGCGACACCGCCCAAACCTACAACGGCTTGCTAGCAAACTCCTTCACCCAAGACACCTCTGTCACCTTGCCTGGTGTTTACTTTAGTTCCGTCGCCTGGGCGGATTACAACGGCGATAACAAACCGGATTTCCTGCTTACGGGTGACGCGGATTCAGCGCCGATTGCCCGACTGTACAAAAACACATTTGCACCCCCCCTCCCCACCGTCAGCATCGACAACCCCACAATTACCGAAGGAACAGGTGGGACAAAAAATCTCAGCTTTACGATTAGTCTTTCGGGTGCTGCTAGCGATACCATCAGCGTCGATTACTTTACAGGCGGTGGAACAGCGACAGCAGATATCGACTATACAACTAGCAAAGGAACCGTTAAATTTACTCCCGGAGGTTCCCTCACCCAAACGATTGAAATTCCCATCGCAACCGATAACATTAACGAAGCCGACGAATTCTTCCAAGTCGAACTGACAAATGCGCTTAACGCCATCATTTCCCCAACAGCAGGAAAGGGTAAGGGAACGATTACCAATGACGACACACCCACCGTTAGCATTAACCCAGTTAGCGTCACCGAAGGAACGGGTGCAGGCACAACAACAGCTAACTTTACAGTCAGTTTATCGAACCCAACCAACATCCCCGTCACCGTCAATTACACCACAGCCGACAGTACGGCTAATTCAACAAAAGATTACACCGCTACGGCGGGTACGCTTACCTTTAATCCGGAATCGGGAACGACTAAAGACATCGCCGTTAATATCACTCGCGATGATATTTATGAAAGCAACGAAACCTTCACCGTTAATTTAACCAACACGGGTGCGAAGAACGACAAGGCGAGTGCAATCGGGACAATTGCTGACGACGATACGCCGATTATTAGTATTAGCAACGTCAGTAAAAGTGAAGGCGACAGCGGCATTACTAACTTCACCTTCAATGTCGCCCTTTCCAATCCCACCAGTCAAGATATTACCGTCGATTACACCACAGTAGACGATACAGCATCCAGCACCAGCGACTATACCGCCAAATCGGGTACGCTAACATTTACTGCGGGTGGTGACTTAACCCAATCGATTACCGTAGAAGTCAAAGCAGACAACATCGCCGAACCCGATGAGGCATTTAAACTCATACTGAGTAATGCCAATATTGGGACGATTGCTGGTACTGGAACTGCTGTGGGACTGCTCCAAAATGATGACAACCAACCTGTTGTCATCATTATTTCCCCCCCCCCTATTACTAATAACGAAGGTAATTCTGGAATAACTGCTTACACCTACACAGTCAATCTTTCCAACCCCACCTTCCAAACCGTTACTGTCAATTACAGTACGAATGATGGTACTGCGACTGTTGCGGATAGTGACTATGTGGATAACGATGGCAACCTGGTGTTTAATCCAGGTGACCCCTTAACTAAAACTATCACCGTTAATGTTAATGGAGAACGCCAATTTGAGGGAAATGAAAACTTTACCGTTAAACTCAATAGTGCCACCAATGCCGACTTAGGTGCGACAACACAAGTAACGGGTGAGATTACCAACGATGATAACCAACCCACAATTTCGATTGATGATGTCACCCGCAGCGAAGGAAATTCCGGCACGGTTAACTTTGACTTTACGGTTAGTCTTTCTAACCCTAGCTATCAACCGATCGCCGTTAGTTACAGTACAGCAGATAACACGGCGACGGCGGGAAGCGATTACAATGCTATTTCTGCAACCGGGTTAAATTTCAATCCGGGAGAAACGAAGAAAATTGTTAGCGTTGTTGTCAATGGCGATAGTTTATTAGAAAGTTCAATCTTTCTAATCCTACCAATGCAACTATTGCCGATAACCAAGGCGTTGCGACGATTAACGATGATGACAATCCGGTTAGTATTTCTATCAGCGATGTCAGCGTTACCGAAGGCACTGGTGGTACAACAAACGCTGTCGTTACCGTTAGTTTAAGCGCGGCTAGCGGACTGCCGGTGACGGTAAATTATGCTACCGCTGATCGCACTGCTAATGCTGGTAGCGATTATACTGCCATTGCTTCTACCCCCTTGCTTTTCAACCGAGGCGAAACCAGCAAAACCATCACCGTCGCGGTTAACTCCGATACCCTCCCAGAACCTACCGAAACTTTCATGTGCAACCACGCTTGCGGATAATACGGGCATTATTAGTATTATCGACGACGATAAACCTACGCAGCCCCCAGAGGATTGCTTCTGCGACAATTTGGTGCGTCCCAATATCGATTCTATCCCTGGCGTAGACCATTCCCCCAACCCCGTGACAGCCATCAATTCCGGTAGCAAAGGCAACGATATCCTCATCGGTACAAACGCCAACGACCAATTAAACGGCTTTGGCGGTAAGGATTGAATCTTCGGGTTGCAAGGTAACGATAATATCTTTGGCGGTGCGGAGAACGATACGATTTATGGCGGTCAAGGGCGCGACTGGATTCTAGGCGAAGCTGGAAACGACTCGATCAACGGCAACAGAGGCGGCGACTGGATTGCTAGCGGTTTAAGTAATGATACGGTCTATGGTGGTCAAGGAAATGACTTCGGGCGGGGCGGTCAAAACGACGACCTGATGTTCGGCGATTTTGGCGACGATACCTTGGGCGGCGATCAGGGGAACGATACCCTCTACGGCGGTGCGGATAACGGACGGGACTTGCTGTTTGGCGGGGCGGACAATGACTTGCTTTCGGGCAATCAAGGCAACGATACCCTTGTGGGCGATGACGCCAACGATACGGTATACGGCGGTCAAAATGATGACATTGGGTTTGGGGATGCGGGCGATGATTTGTTGTATGGCGATCAGGGGAACGATAGTCTGTGCGGTGGCGATGGCAACGATACGATGTACGGCGGTAACGGCAGCAGCGTCGATAATGGCGAGGAAGATTGGCTGTGCGGTGGCAAAGGGCATGACTTGTTATTCGGCAACGAAGGGCGAGACAATCTTAATGGCGATGAAGGCGACGATACCCTATACGGCGGTAAAGATAATGACATCCTCACCGGCGGTACTGGAAATGATTGGTTGTTCGGGGATCTCGGTCAAGATCTGTTGCGGGGCGGGGAAGGACGCGACTTCTTTGCTTTGACAAGGAGTCAAGTTACAGATGTAATTCTCGATTTTACCGATGGTGAAGATCTGTTGGTGTTAAGGGGTGGGTTGACATTCGCACAACTGAATTTGATCGATAGCAACGGTAGTGCTTTGATTGGGGTGCAAAATAGCAGTGAAATTCTGGCAATTTTACCGGGAGTTCAAGCTAGTTTGCTCGGACAGCAGGATTTTATTGCGATCGCTTAAGGTTGCGATCGCTGGGTTATCATATCGAATCCGGTTGTATCTGAATCATTCGTAGGGGCACGGCAAGCGAAGAACTTTGCGCTGGCGACAAAGCTTACTGATGCCGTGCCCCTACGGTTTCGTTTCTCAACCTCACCTACAACTGTTATGCTAGCTGGGGGGCGATAGAAACGTAGCTGGTGTTGCATAGGGCAAGTGTAATGCGGCTGTATGTCCTAGTTTTTTATCTTCGGAAAAGTAAGGCTCCTGGATGGGTTTGCTAACGAAGTTGCGGACTTCCATGTTAAAAAAAGCGCCGTCGTGGAAAATTATATTAATGCTCTTGACTTTAACGTCGGGTCGGAGTCTTTGAATGTGAGCCGCAAATGAAGGCCATAAATCGGCGCAATCTTCAGGTAAAGGTGCGTGTCGAGAGTGAAGGTTGCCACAGATGCAAACTACTTTATTATTTGGACAAAGCTGATGCCATTGTGCGAGCAAGTTCTCAGCCATACCCAAATCGCGCTCGCTCCAATCCATCGACTCATTCCCAATAGATATATCAAAGCAAATTATCTGCCAGCCAGCCACAATTGCATTCTGGGCAAAGCTGAGAACTTGTTGATTGCCCCTACCCCCTTCCCAAGAAGGATGAGTAAAGAAGTCTGGGATATCGTTGGTTTCTCCAGTTGCCCAACGGTGCAGCATTTCTTGTTGCGAACTGCTGATTTCAAGACCAATCGCGCGATAGTTCAACCGATAAAAATCATCCAGAAGTGATGCGATCGCCAGGGTAAATTCTTGGGTTCCATGTATTTCGCCGAAGAGCAAGATGTCGCTTTCTTCAGCTAGGGACAGGATGGTGTTGATTGTGTCTGCATTCATTTAGAAATGCTCGTGTTTATGCAGTTAAATTTAGGTGCGTTAGGTACTAGCATACAACCTCACAAGTTGGGTTTCGGACCTAGGGCCCAACCTACAACTATAACGGCTGCGATCTACAACCTCACCAGTTGGGTTTGGTTGCTCAACCCAAGTTATAACTTTTGCCAACAACCCCGACACAAAGGCAGATGCAGAATCTCTGGTGCAAATAGGTACAATCGACATTGCAAGGAAAGATCCGCAGTGTGAAGGGAAACCGCGAGTATGGAATTTGTGTCCGATCCGCCAATCGATGTTAAAATCCGCAAAATGAAGGAACGGGTGCGCTGGCAAGAACCGAGTTTGGTCAAACGGGGTATCGATCAAACCCGTATGGTAATACAAGATGGCGCGGCGGACGATCCAGAATTTTCCTTTTTAGTTATAGGCGATAGTGGGTCCGGCGCCCACGGGGGAGATAACCCCCAGCGACGAGTTGCCCAACTGATGTTGCAACAAGGCGAGGGTTGCCGTTTTGTCCTCCATACGGGGGATGTAATTTATCTGGTGGGTTCTAGCGAGTATTACTTGCAAAACTTTATTCAACCTTACCAGGAGTTTTTGGTCGGCGGGGAAGAACCGAAACAGATTGATAGCGATCGCATGATTTTCAAGTTACCCTTTCTCCCCGTCCCCGGCAATCATGATTATTACGATTTGCCCATCTTGTATGGTGTCCTAGCACAAGCAACTTGGCCTTTGCGCCGCCTGTTGCGCTCAAAAATAGATTTAGATATTGGTTGGCACGGTTCGTTTCAAGGTAAAGCTTATGCTAAAGCATTTCTTGATTACCTGCTGGCGTTCAATAATGAAGGGGAATTAAGCGTTCATTTAGATAGTCATTACACGGCTAGTACAGACACGGGACGCTGTCTAGTTTATCAACCCGGACGCTTTACTAAATTACCGAACCGCTATTACACCTTTCGTTATGGCGGCATCGATTTTTTTGCCCTTGACTCGAATACTTTTAACGCACCCGCACCCCTACCCAATACTAAAGAAGGGGAACGCTACCGCCGCGAGTTAAACCAACTCAAAAATGACTTGGAACGGGAAAAATTGGAAATCCTCGAAGCATCTGCCCAGCTTAATCCCGACTCGCCCGAAGATGCCGAACAACTCGACGATTTGCGCGCGAAATTAGAACAAATTGATGAAGTTACGATTGATATTGAGAAACAATTGGTAGCCGATGACCAAACTACCACAGATTTTGAACAATTGGAATGGTTGCGGCGAAGGCTAATCGAATCTTGGCATACAAAAGAAGTGCGCGGGCGCGTGGTTTATTTTCACCATCCCCCCTACGTAACTGAAGCAACAAAGTGGCGTCAGGCGCAAACTCTAGCGGTGCGTCAGCGGATTCGTTGGGTGTTGGATGGAGTAGCGAAAGATGTGGGAAATCTTGCCCAAGATCGTCCAATTGTAGATTTATGCTTGAGCGGTCACGCCCACTGTTTGGAATATCTTCGCACCGGGAATACGGGATATGCCGATTCTCATTTAAACTGGATTGTTTGCGGGGGTAGCGGTCACAGTTTGCGCCGTCAGCGCACAGAAGGGCCTCAATTGATGGAAACTTTTAGAGAGGGGGAGAAGCAGCTTTCCCTTAAAGTAGCGGATTCTTTACTTTTTGTCGGTCGCAACGGTCAAGGATTGCAAAAGCGACGCCCCTATTCTTGTTTGCGAATTGACGTGTTTGACGGGTGTCCGCCTAAGTTTGTTGTCCGACCTTTGATTGCCGAATTATCTCAAAGAAGGTGGAGCGATCGCCAACTCGAACCCTTTACTATTTTAAATACCTCCCCCAACCCCATCCGCTGATATCATCTCCGCTTAATTACTTCAGGACTTACGCAACAAAACTATAGCGCTTCTGTCACTCTAAGCAGAGAATATTCTGAAACCCTTGATTTAACTGAGGAAAAGCCTTGCGGGGTCAAAATCAATGCAAAAAGCATAAAACCCTTGGCCCGCAAGGCTTTTCCTTTTATACTCCCATGAGAGTGACAGAAGAGCGCTATAGCGCGAAGCGCTGGTATAGTTACAGATTAGAATAGAGTACACGCTCGCTACACGAGATTCAATTCAGTATTTGTAAATACGCCAGCGCGAACTGCTATAAATATGGTGTTCTGGTGCCGTACTCTGCTGGAAGAGAGCACCCTACATATACTAACGCACCCTACATATACTGGACTTAAGCACCTACGAGGCCAGAAACCGGGTGTAGGGGCAATTAGCAATTAGCAATTAGCAATTACCAATTACCAATTACCAATTACCAAGAAAGCTAATCATTTCGATGTAACCGGACATAATATGACTCGCTCATGCAGCTTCTTGAGTCGCTGCTTGAGTTAGCTCGAAGATAATATCAAGGCGAAAGTTCTCGACTAAATCGATTAAAGCTAGCTTTAAAGCTTCCTGGGACTTGGGGATTTGATCGAGCAGTGCGAGAATATTTTCATCTTGACAGGTTTCGGCGGCTTCGTTGAGCTGAGCGAGCCATTCTTTTGGCATGACAGTTAAAGCTTCAGGGGTGAGTTGCTCAATGCTTTCTCCCCCTGGGGAAGTTGGTTGCGCTTGCGCTTGATAAGTATATAACACCCCCAAATGAGCGGCAATTTTTTCAAACAATAGGTTTTCTTGGAACGGTTTACTAATAAAATCATTACAGCCTGCTTTTAGAATAGCTTCTCGCTGCGCCTCAAACACGCTGGCGGTTAAGGCAATAATCACAGTTTCCTTGCCGTTTGGTGCTTGCTTAATCAATTTTGTTGCCTCAAAACCATCCATCACCGGCATCCGGATATCCATCAAAATTAGATGGGGTTGCCAACTCTTCCATACGTCAACTGCTGCTTGACCGTTAACAGCTTCTGCTACTTGAAAGCCTACTGATGTCAATAGTTTTATCAGCAAAAGCCGATTGGTTAAATTATCTTCTACGACCAGAATGCGATATTTTCTTTGGTTTGGTGCTAATTCAATTATCCGTCCGATTGGTTGTTCAATTTTAATGTCAGTCGATTGAGCCAGCTGCACCGGAATATCAAATTTAAAAGTAGAACCTTTACCCAGTTGACTGTCCACTGTGAGTTCTCCCCCCATCAGTTGGACGAATTTGCGACTGATGGGTAAACCTAAACCAGTGCCTTCGTTATATCTTCGATTGCTTGTGCTTTGGATAAAGGGGAGGAACAAAATTTCTATTTCTTCTGGGTGAATACCGGGGCCTGTGTCTGCTATTTCAAAGAATAATTGATAATCGGTTATGGGTAATTGTTTCTGTTGCACCAACTCGGCTTTTATTCGCAATTTCACTAGACCCGATTCGGTAAATTTAATGGCATTATCTAGCAAATTAATTAAAATTTGACGTAATTTTGCCTCGTCGGTTTGCACGTATTGAGGAAGTTCTTCGCAGCATTCAATTAGGAGTTGCAAGCCTTTTGATGACGCGCGGATGCAGAACATTTCTTCCATACTCGCAAGCAGGCGATGCAGGTCGAAGCTGGTTTCGGTGAATTTAATTTTGCCCGCTTCGATTTTGGACATATCTAAAATATCGTTGATTAATCCCAGCAAATGTTCGCCAGAATTCATAATAATATTGAGATATTCCCGGTCTTGAGTTGATAAGGAAGAATTGCGCTGCATCACTTGGGCAAAGCCTAAAATGGCATTGAGCGGCGTTCTCAATTCGTGGCTCATATTTGCCAGGAATTCGCTTTTGGCGTGATTGGCAACTTCGGCGGCTTCTTTGGCTAGTTGGAGTGCTTCTTCTACCTGTTTGCGATCGCTTATATCTATCGCCGTGCCAAATAACTTGACAACTTCTCCCTCTTCATTTGCAATACCTTCTCCCCTTGTTCCCAAGTAGCGGATTTCACCGGAGGGAAGAAAAAAGCGAAAATCGATGTCGTAGGGAATTCCCGATGCGATCGCTCGTTGTACGTGCCATTCAAACATCTCTCGGTCATCGGGATAAATTTTTTCTAAAAGTTCGGCGTAAGTTGGCTCATATCCGCTGGGATCTAAACCAAAAATGCGGAAAAGTTCTTCCGACCAAGTAAACTTTTGGGTAACAAAGTTATATTCCCAATTACCCATATGGGCAATTCTTTGAGCGGCTGCCAAATTCGCTTCGGAAGTGCGGAGTTTTTCTTCGGCAATTTTGCGCTCGGTAATATCTTCAGAAATCCCCAACAAATACTGCGTTTTTCCAGTTGCGTCCCTGATTCCTATTTTTTTTGTATGCAGTATTCTGATCCCTTTATTTTTAGTTTGAAGCGGTTCTTCTGGAATATCTAAAACTTCTCCACTCGCCAACACTTCCCGGTCTTTAGCGACGAAAAAATCAGCTTCTTCGGGTGGGAAAAAATCATAATCATTTTTACCTATTAGCTCTTCGCGCGAATAACCCAATAGCTCTTCACCCGCTTTGTTAAAGCTGACAAACCTCAGCTGAGCTGCATCTTTAACAAAAATCATGTTCGGGATATTTTCCACGATCGAGTCAACGAAAGCTCTCGCCGATTGCATCTCGGCATCAACTCGCTGGCGCTCTTCAATTTCCGCTTGCAGCCGGATATTTTGCTCGGCTAATTGTCTCGCCAACCGACTAATTCGCAGTTGAGTTTCGACCCGCGCTATCACCTCATCAGCTTGAAACGGTTTAGTAATATAGTCTACGCCGCCAGTTGCAAAAGCTTTCACCTTATCAAATACTTCGTGCAAAGCGCTGACAAAGATAACGGGGACATCTTTGGTTTTTGATGAAGCTTTTAGCTTGGCGCAAACTTCATAGCCATCCATTTCTGGCATCAAAATATCCAGCAAAATTAAGTCGGGTGGCGTTGATTGAGCCGACTGAATCGCTAGTTTGCCGCTGGGGGCGGGGCGCACTTTATACCCGGCAGAAGATAAAAGCTCGCTCAATAGATTCAAATTGGCGGTGATATCATCCACCACCAAAATATTGCCTTTAAATGAAGTGATTTTATCCTGACTCATATTTGTTTTGTTTATGTTTCCGGGTTGATTAAAGCTAAGATCTGCTCAAACTCAAAGTTCTTAGCCAAAGTAGCTAAAGCATCGGCGAGGGGGCGATCGTGCTTTTGGATGCGCTCGATATAGGTCTGTATCATCTCCACATCTAGATCGATTATGGCTTGGCGAAAGTCAGCAATCAAATCGGCAGGCAACGCAGAGATCGCAGATCTACTCAAGATATCTGATGAGGTTGCAGTTGAGCCAATTGGGGCAGCAGGTTGCTCGTAAAGGTATTGCACTCCGATATGTTTGTGTAGGGCATCCAAAATCTCTGTCGTTAGGAACGGTTTGCGGATAAAATCATCGCAACCCGCAGCCAGGATCGCGGCTCGCTCTTGTTCTAAGCTACTAGCAGTCAAGGCAACGATCGCCGTCTCCTGACCTTTGGCGGTGGCTTTAATTCGTTTAGTCGCCTCCATACCATCCATAATCGGCATCCGCATATCCATAAAGATTAACTGCGGTTCAAAAGCTTGCCAAATTTCCATTGCCTCAACGCCGTTGCTAGCTTGTTGCAGTTCAAAACCAAAGCGGGAAAGCATCTTGAACAGCAGTTGGCGATTATCTCGGTTATCATCCACGATCAGGATGCGATATTCTCCTTGGTTGGGTGCTAATCCGATCGGGCGGCGGGTGGATGGCAAGCGTTCCATCGAGGCGGGAGCAATAGCTATTGCTTCAATCTCGAACTTAAAAATACTCCCCTTCCCCACTTGCGAGCTAACCGTCATTTCACCTCCCATCATCTCTACAAATTTGCGGCTAATTGTCAACCCCAAACCCGTCCCTTCCTGAGATTCTTTACCTGCTTTCGTTTGTACAAACGCTGCAAATAATGTTTCTAATTCCTCTGGCGCCATCCCGCAACCAGTATCTTCAACTTCAAAGCGCAATCGGTAATTGGTAATGGGTAATGGGTAATTACTAATGTCTTCGGAGTCTTCCCCCGACTTTTTCCTATCCCCGCTAACAGGAGGAGGTACTAAGGAAGTGGGTTTAGTTGATTGGGGGTCTGTGGGGGGTGGGGTATTACCCATTACCAACTGTACCCGCACCGATACAGTGCCTGAGGAGGTAAACTTAATCGCGTTAGAAAGCAGGTTAATCAATACTTGGCGCAACTTTACCTCATCGGTGCGGATGTGTTGGGGAACGTCTAGAGTTTTATTAAACACCAACTGCAATTCTTTTTCCTCAGCTTTGAGCTGGAACATATTTTCCAAGTCTAATAGCAGGCGATGCAAGTCGAAGTTTACTTCGTTAAGGGTTGTACGTCCGGCTTCAATTTTGGCTAAATCTAAAACTTGATTGATCAGAGCGAGCAAGTGTTCCCCACTGCGAGTAATGATGCCCAAGCTATCTTGGTGTTCTGGGGTGATGTTGCCATCGCCACTGATCAACTGGGCAAAACCGAGAATCGCATTAAGTGGACTACGTAATTCGTGACTCATATTCGCCAAAAAAGTACTTTTAGCTTCGCTTGCTGCCAAAGCCGCTTTCTCCGCTCGTTTTCGCTCCTCAATTTCCCGCTGTAATTCCAAAGTCCGCTCTTGCACCTGCTGCTGTAAAATTCGATTGTAATCTGCTAATAGTTTCTCTGCCTGTTTGCGTTCGGTGATGTCAGCAAAGGCATTAATCGAATATATAATATTTCCTTTTTCGTCGAAAACTGGTGTAGATATCACCTCCAAGGGTATAATCTTTCCATCGCCATGAAACTCCATATTATCAATCCTTACAGTTTCACCCTTGAGAGCCAGCATTGCTGGCATTTGTTCGGTCGGGTATATTTGATCGGTTCCGGCAATATAGAGTTGATAAGTTAACCCTAATTCTTCCGGTGCAGCTTCAGGTCTAGCACCTTGACCGAGTATCTGCTGTCCCGTCTGATTCATGTAAGAGATTTGACCATTGGGAGAAAATACAGCTATCCCAACGGGTACAGCTTCTAAAAATTGCATCAACTTGCTCTCGCTTTGGCGCAACTGGGCATAAAGTTTAGCATTTTGAATTGAAATAGCCGCTGGGGAAGATAGGAGATTTAACACTTCTAGTCGCTGGGGCGTAAATGCCCCAGTCGTCAGATTGTTTTCTAAATAAAGAATACCCACCAAGTGGCCTTGATTTAACAGCGGCGTACATAAAATAGATTTAGGTTGCTGTTTGACTATGTAGGGGTCTTCAGCAAAATCATCTATCTTCGCCGCATCATCTAAAACCAGGCTCTTTTGGGTGCGGATTACATAGTTAACTATTGCAGTAGACAGTATCGCGTCCCCCATCGGGATCGATTGTAAAACCTGGAATTGCTCGGATTCAATCGTTCCCGATGCCTCAATCGTCCATTGTGGGTTCTCGTTCCCAGATTCTCCCCGCTGTTGCAGAATCAAATAACCTGTTTGCGCTCCCGCATTTTCCATCGCAATTTTCATCATCTTGGCTAACAAGTTCCCCAGCACAATTTCACCCGAAAGCGCTTGGGAAGCTTTGAGGACGCTGTTCAAATCTAAAGCACTCGATGCAGTCGTGCTACTGTTTGAAGTCGTTGTAGCAATCTGGGTACTGCTTAGGGACTTTTGAACCAAAAACTGTGGATAGCGTTCCTCTAAATCTTTTACCTTACTCGTTGCTTGCCAGCGAACGTAACCATAGCGAGCTTCAGTCATATAAGTTTGGGCAATCTTCTCCATTCCCCGCGCCAAATAAAATTCTGCCGCTAACTCATAAGCTAATGCCTCTTCGTGAAGATATCCGTTTTCCTTTGCGCCTTTAATCGCGCGTTCGTAAAGTTCCGCTGCTGACCAATTTTCCCCTAAAACTCTGGCCTTTTCTGCTGCCACTAAATCGTACTTATGCTGAAAATTCATCGGAGCATGTTCCGCCCATTTTTTCAGTTTTTCTTGGTTAGCATCTACTTTTTGGATATCTGCTATTTTCTCGGTGCTTGAATTATTGGTATAATGGGAAAGCAGAGCCAGAGAAGAGTAGAAAGGCATTTGGGTAATCGGCAACAACCCGGACAAACCAGCTTCGTATTTTTCGGCTTCAGATGCGATCGCAACAGCTTGAGCCGAATCTTTAAAAAAATAACTGAGGATAGTTTTTAACAGATAAAAAGTATAAAGAAAACTAATTGTATTATTCTCTACCATTCTGGTCAGTTTTTTTTCAGTTACACCCAGGTTGTTATCTGGTTTTTTCTCGATCAAATCACCAACAAATTCAGCCCATAGCTGGTTGACATGCAGAGGCAAATCCTGTTTTAGATTTTGCATAAAGCTACAATATTGCCTGTTTTGACGATCGACATATTCCAAAGGTTCTCCTACCAAAGAAAGGTTGATGCAATAGTTAAGTGAAGCATAACAAGCAAATTCTATGTCCCCAGTTTCTAAACACATTTGAACGGTTTCGCGCAAAGGTTCTAATGATTTTCTGGCAGCCTCTTTCCAGTGGATAATAAAAGAATTAAATTTGTTGTAAACGCGAGATTTTATTTCTTTGGCATCAAATTTATCTAATATCCTTAAAGAAAGTTTGCCAAATTGATAACCCAACTCGATATCTTCGAGTACCCCACATAACAGTAAGCCATACAAAGCATAAGCGTAAGCAGCCAGGGGCGAATTGCCATATTTGATACATAGATCGACCATTGTGAATGAAATTTGTAGCAACAGTGCTGGATTGGTAGAATAAGCAGGAGCGAATAGCATCATTAAGATCCGCATAGCTTCCTGCTTATAGGAATCGGTCATCTCTGGCAGGTTGTAGAGTTCCTCCACCGACAGGGTTTGAGGTTGGGACAAGCACAGGGACACTCCTAGAATTTCTAGCACTTCTAACCCAGTTTCTATAGCCGTTTGCAATTGGTTTTGAGCGCTATAAAACAGGATTCGCGTTCCATAAACTTTAACTTTGTCTAGTACCGTTTTTGCTTGCTTCAGCACAACATTGGATAGAGTTTCGGCTTGGTTGTAGTTAGTATTTAAGTACTCGGCTTCACCGGCTTCAACATAGAGATTTAGCGTCAATTCATACTCGGTTTCCCAGCTATTTTCTGCCAAATTTTCCCGCCCCAAATTCAAATACCTGACGGCTGAATCATAAGCGGTTGCTGCTTTGGCTTTTTTCCCCGCTATCAAGTTCAATCTGGCTATTTCATTTCGTTCTTTTCGATTGGTTACAAGTTCAACGCCAAGATTGAGATGATCGACAATTTTAAATATCTCTTCTGATAGCCGTTCGGTTGAGCTATTCTGCCATAGCAATCGACCGATTTGTAATTGCATTGCTTTTTTATCCTCTTCGGCAATTAAAGCATAAGCAGCTTGTTGGATGCGGTCATGTGCAAATTTGTATTTTTGAATTAAAAGTTGATCGTCCAGTTCTGACGTCGGCAATATTACCCCTAATTGCACGGCATATAGAATAATTTTATCGATGTATTTTAAAGATTTTTTGCTAATTATTGACAGGTTATTTAAGTCAAAATATTCTCCTATACAAGCGGCAACACGCAACAATTTTTGAGTAGAAATAGGCAGTTTTTTCAATCTGGTTATCATCAATTCCACTACATTATCTGTGAACCCCATCGCCTCAATCCGAGCTAAATCCCACTTCCATCTTTCCTGAGAAACATTTGGGTTAAAGGCAATCAGGTTTTCTGCATAAATAGCTTTTAAAAATTCATTAATAAAAAAAGGATTGCCCCCCGTTTTTCGCCAAACTAATTTTGCCAAAGGTTTAACATTTTTAACGGAACTATGCAGAGTCTCGGCAATTAGCTGGCTGACGCAATCGAGTGGTAAAGGGGCTAAGGTAATTTGATTGATAATTGCGCCTCTTTTGCGTAAATCATCAAGGGTTATCATCAAGGGATGGGTGGAGTTAACTTCGTTATCCCGATATGCCCCGATCGTAAACAAATATGGGGTCTTTGCCTCGGTCATTATTAGTTGAATTAATTTAAGCGTGGCGAGGTCTGCCCACTGTAAATCATCGAGAAAGATAACTAATGGATGTGCGGGAGAACAAAATACCCCAATAAATTTTTGAAACACCAAATTAAAACGATTTTGCGCTTCTGTTGGCCCCAATTCGGGTAAGGTGGGTTGTTTTCCCACAATCAATTCTACTTCGGGAATCACATCAATAATTATCTGACCATTAGCACCTAAAGCCGATAATATTTTGCCTCGCCATTGGTTTAACTGAGCTTGACTTTCGGTTAACAGTTGCCGCACCAATCCAGCCAAGGCATTAACAACAGCATAATAGGGGATATTCCGCTTAAATTGGTCGAATTTGCCTGAAATGAAATAGCCTTTTTGTTTAGTTATAGGTTTATAAAGTTCGGCGACAAGTGCTGATTTTCCAATCCCAGAATAACCCGCTACTAGCATCATTTCGTTTCGCAAATAGGGGGGAGACGAAGTTTTTTCGACCGATTCTCCTGCGACTCTTTCAAAGGCAGCTAGTAAAGTTGCAACTTCTTTCTCCCTCCCATAAAGTTTTTGGGGAATTTGAAATTTATCTGAAATATCTTGAGAACCTATGGGGAATTCTTCAATAATACCCGTGGTTTCTAACTGTCTGAGACATGTTTCTAAATCGGCGCGGATTCCCCAAGCACTTTGATATCGTTCCTCAGCAGTTTTCGCCATCAGTTTCATGACAATATCTGAAACTGGTTTAGGCACATCCTCCTCTCTTAAAATATGGGGAGGGACTGGCTGTTTGGCGATGTGACAATGCACCAATTCCAGCAGATCTGTGGTAGTAAAAGGTAGTTTTCCTGCGATCAGTTCGTAGAAGGTAACCCCAAGCGAGTAAAAATCGGTGCGGTAATCTAGAAAACGGTTCATCCTTCCCGTTTGTTCCGGGGACATATAGGCTAAAGTGCCTTCTAAAACATTAGGATGAGACAAGCTGGGATTAGTGCGGGTTAATCGAGTGGCAATGCCAAAGTCGATAATTTTAACTTCCCCAGTTTTTGGGTTTAAAACTATATTACCTGGGTTAATATCTTTGTGAATAATATTAGCAGCGTGAATTTGACCCAAAATGTCGGTAATTTTGATGGCGATCCGCAAGAATTCGGCTAAGGGCGATCCTCCCAACCCCCCTTGTTCGACTTGTAGCAAACAAGGGGGGTTGGGGGAAGAGGCGAGCAATTTCTGTAAAGATTCTCCGCCAAAATCTTCCAGGATAATGACTAGAGTTCTTTGGTATTCTTGTAAGTCGTAAGCCTTGATGACTCCTGGTATATTAAAGGAGCGAGTGATTTCATATTCCTGCTTGTAGCGCACCAGTTCAGCTGGGGTGGGATAGTCTTGTTTGAGAACCTTCAGAATTACAGCCGTGTTATCTGATTTTCTTGTAGCTCGATAAACAAAAGAATTAGCGCTTTCGTAAATTTTGTCTCGAATCACAACGTTTGCTAAAGAAATCATAAATTTAGTTGGCGTCAGGGATTTAAAAAAAAAAGACAGAATCCATGAGGATTAGGCGTATTATTTATATGTAACACTTTTAGTGGAACGCAGGTTAGCACAAGACTTACCAGGAGCGCGCAAGGATTGAAAACCTGGAGAAGAACCCGCGAATTGAACCTATTTGAGTCAAACCTAAAAGCCGCAGATTTACCGTTTCGCCTGCTGCATATTTTTGGCTCTGGGAAATCGGGGCATAGGTTACTGTAAAGCCTTTCTTTGCCGGGTGAAGCGAGTTGTTTGGCTCTTGCATTATATTTTTCAAGTTGATTGAATGCGATCGCCCATCCGGATCCCCAGGAAATCACAATTAAACCAACCGCCCAGCTAGGGGGCATAGGATAGCTTTCCCAGGACTGACGCGCCACGATCCTAGAAACCCGGTTTCTTGGCGTAAGTCCTGTTTCCCTTGTCTCCTCTGCCCACCTGGTCCCCTGCTTTGGCGTCGCGAAGAGCTTACTTCCCGGCACTCACCTGGGCGAGTAAAGCCATCACCGCACTGCGACTGAGTTTCTCTTCACCGTGTGCCAGGGCGTCCAGGGTAGCGTAAGCCAAAGTCAGGGGAATTTTGCAAAAATCTAAAGCCGGACCGAGGGGCAAAGCTTGGGTGTAGGCGTCGGCAAGAAAGAGGTTGCGGCGGGCGTAGGCGTACATCTGGTCTTTGTTCCAGCCATCGGGAAAGAAGTCAACACCCCTGGATCGATCTTCCATGTGGTTGCGTAGAATGTTAACCGCTTGCAAGCCTCTACCAAAGCCGATGGCGTGGGTGCGGTTGGTTTGCGTTCCATCGTACCAAGCCCACAAGTCAGACAATAACAATCCCACCGCACCCGCTACCCCAAACGTGTAACGATCTAGATCGGCTTCGGTGTGAATTTTCCAGTTGGTTTCAGACCAGTGTGCCATCCGATCTGCCATTGCAGCGGTGGCATCCCAAATCCGAGGAGCAATGGTTGCGGGGGCAAGGACTGCCCATTCTCCTATCCTCCAAGTGACTTCCGGTAGCGGACTTGGGTGGCTCTTCAAAGCAGGGGATAAGTCTTCCAGACTGCTGCGATCGACGGCTGCTTGCAATTTCATGCTAATTGTTCGCAACAGCTTTGCTTTGACGGAGTTATCTAGCAGTGGATGATCCTCAATTTCGTCAATCGCACGCATACACAGGTAAGCCGATGCTACGGCTTCTTGCAGTCCCTGGGGCAAACCACTGATGGGGATGTAAAAAGTTCGACTGGTTTGTTTGAGAATCTCCAAGGCATCTTGACGCAATTCCATTTGCTCGCTCCTCACATTCTTTATGGAGTTTAGACTAAGGCTTGTGCCACAGGCACTGCTGTTGTGCCACCTCATGATAGCGATCGCAACCATTAGACACGCCCGCTTGCGGGTGAAACCACAGGGCGACCCTGCCAAATTTTGGCTGTTGTACGCACCACCCTATCTAACCATGTCGTGTTCTTTACCATGAGTGAAACTTATCAGATTTAGAGTAGGGTGAAGTAAGATACAATCGCCACTACGTAAATTCCGCAGGGCGGTTCGCGTCAGCATCGGCGGGCACGGGACTCTTCCCCAGGACTGATATCATGTCCGCTTGCTGCGGTAGCGCGGTGAGCAGGTGAGCAGGTGAGCAGGTGAGCTCAAAGGGCAGATGGGAGGGAAAAAAACAGCTTTTCGCACAATCGACTATATAGCGGATTGCATGCGCATGAGGTACACCTTCGAATGCAATAGCGGCACCCTTAAGGGTGCCGCTATTGCATTCGAAGCCTATTGGCTGTACTTCACTCGCTTGCAATCTGCTGTATACAACCGATGCCTAAGGACATGATATGACCCATCGATCCCCCCAACCCCCAATGGCAAGGGGGGGCTAAGGGGGGATCGGCATTTGAGGCATCCCGTGCGTAAGTCCTGTTCGCTTAATAAACCGACCTTTGCAGTTGATTTGAGCGGATAATAGGGGGTTGCACTGGGAGCTTGATGGAGATGATGGAGACTCTTGAAGTAGAAGTACATCTTCAGTGATGCTGTACCTCACAAAGATTGCCATCCGCTGTAAATTAATATTGGCTAGGTATTTAAAACAGTAGTGTATGCTTAAAAAGCCACTTAACAGGAGGTGATAGTAATTGGCTAAAAGCAAGACTTCATCATTGATTTTTATCACAGAAATTACACTGATTGTAGATAGCCAACAGCACAGAGAATTATTGTCTCGTTTTCTTAGTTGAGTAGACTGAGTAATGACGATACGCTTCTATTGCAGGATGCTGCCCGTCGGTATCCAGGGTCGGAGTCGATCCTTGTGGAGGCATGGAAGTAATTTCAACAAGCCGCGAACCCTTGTAAGCGAGTCTGAAAGTGGGCAGTGTCATGCTCCCCCAAAGCGGTTCTCCCAAAAGCTAGGAACGGTTGACCAGATAGCTATTAACGCAAGTTGCTAGTTATAAACTTTGGCGTTGCAAGCTTGCTAATTGCTAATTGCTAATATAGGATTTTTACTGATTGAGCCATTAGCCATTAGCCATTAGCCGCTCCCAGAGAGATAACTAGCAACTTGAGTTATTAAAGAGCGAAAAGTTAACTCTAACTCCTGGCCCCAATCCGCGTCACGAAGCGTGGGCAAAGTGGCTCAATCAAAATACTAGATACCGCAATAGGTTACCAATGAGTACATCCTTAATTCCTGTAATTCTTGCTGGTGGTAAAGGCGAACGCTTTTGGCCTCTCAGCCGCAAGCACCGACCCAAACAGTTTTTAAGTTTAGACGGAACTGGCAACAGTCTCTTGCAATCAACCGCCCAAAGGCTGCTAGAACTCGCTCTTGGTTGGGAAAAACTGTGGGTGGTAACGAGTGGTCAGTTAGCCGATGGCGTCGCCTCCCAACTGCCCCACCTGCCACCGGAAAACTTGTTGGTAGAACCTGAAGGACGGGACACCGCCCCCGCAGTTGCTTGGGCAGCTTTGGAAACGCAGAAACGCTATGGAGAAGACGCCGTAGTCGGCTTTTTCCCCGCGGATCACTGGATCGCAGACCAAGAAACCTATCAAAACACCCTATTAGCCGCCGCAACACTGGCAGCTAAAGAAGATGCAATTGTTACCTTGGGAATTAAGCCGGACTACCCATCAACGGGTTACGGCTACATCGAACAAGGCGAACAAATTGCCACGTTTGGCGATTTTCCCGCTTACCGCGTCAACCGCTTTACCGAAAAGCCCGATCGTCAAACCGCAGAAGGGTTTCTGGCGACGAATCGCTTCTCCTGGAACAGCGGTATGTTTATTTTTCGCACTGGGGTAGTTTTAAAAGAACTATACGCCCACGCAGCAGAAATCATCACTCCTTTGGCAGAATCTGGCGTCGATGCCTATCCAAAGTTACCCAAGAAAAGTATCGACTACGCCTTGATGGAAAAAACCCAACTGGCACACGTCATCCCCGCGTCGTTTGGCTGGGACGATTTAGGAGATTGGAACGCGATCGAACGCCTGCTGAAAGGGGATAAGCCAAATGTAGAATTAGCCAATCATGTAGGATTGGATACATCAGGGGCAATTCTCTACTCGAGCGATGACACTGAAGTCATCGTGACGATTGGATTGGAAGATATCGTGATTGTGCGCGATCGCAACGCCACCCTCATCGTCAAAAAAGACCGCACCCAAGAAATTAAACAGGTACTCAAACTCCTGCAAGACAATCCAAAATTCTCAGATTTGTTATGAGGTAATGGGTAATGCGTAATGGGTAATTGGTAATAGCCCATTCCCCGAGCAACACGGTAGGGGCACGGCATCCGAAAAACTTTGATTTGGCGACAAAACTTACCTTAGCCGTGCCCCTACTCAATCTGAAATCTGCAATCTGCAATCTAAAAGAAACCCGGTTTCTCTGAAAAATCCTGGATTTGGCAATGAGATAGCGATAAAGAAACCGGGTTTCTCGCCTCGGTTTCTGGGCTCGTCGTGTTTCCTCAATCTGCAATCTGCAATCTAAAATCTAAAATAGTATTAAACTCTAGGTAGATGCACTGAAACTGCTTGAGCCGCTAAAACTTAAAGGTCGCTTGTCGAGTCAGTGGATTCCCATGCAAACTAGCACCTTTGATACACCAACCAGAACAGTGGCACTAAACGCAATTAGTGCCTATCAGCAGCACATCTCGCCGCTCAAGGGCTTTTCTTGCCCCCATAGACTGTTACACGGTGACGAATCTTGCTCGGAATATGTCAAGCGCATGTTCGCAGAGCAAAATTTGTTATCGGCGGTGCAATCCTCCGTTCAACGTTTCAGAGATTGCACCGCCGCCAGCCTTACCCTGAAAGCCGCACAAACAACCGCCGGTTTCAAGTGCATTATAATTCCTTGTTGTTTACCTATTTAGCTAATCGCGAATTGCTAATTGCTAATCGTCAACAATTCCTAGCAATTAGCAATTAGCCATTAGCAATTAGCCATTAGCAATTAGCCATTAGCAATTAGCCATTAGCCATTATGTTTTTAACCCAAAGCGTTTCGCGCCAAAAAGATATTATCGAAGTTGTCTTACGCAACGGTTGGGACTACATGCGACGGTTGCTGACAGGCGCAAAAGCTGATGAACCCCAATTACCCCCGCCTGCGGTTCTACGCAAAATCTTGATCGAATTAGGCCCCGTTTATGTCAAATTAGGACAGTTGTTGAGTACTCGCCCCGACCTTTTGCCAGGGGAATATATCGAAGAATTATCCACGCTTCAAGATGATGTGCCGCCGGTTCCCTGGTCAGAAATTGACGTGATGATTCGGCAGCAACTTAAACAACCTTTGGAAGAAACTTTTGCCACTATTAATTTACAACCCGTCGCGGCGGGGTCGATTGCCCAAACTCATCGCGCTACATTAGCTGATGGTCGAGAAGTCGCCCTTAAAGTGCAGCGTCCGGGAATTGATGCAATTGTTGCCCGCGATATTTCTCTGATTAAAGGGGTAGCAGATTTAGTCGCGCTAACTGAGTTTGGTCAAGACTATGATATTAGGTCTTTAGCAGAAGAATTCAGCAACGCTCTAGAGGCAGAATTAGACTTTAGCAGAGAAGCTGGGTTTACTGACCAATTGCGGCGCAATTTATCCTCTAGTCGCTGGTTCGATCCCTCTCAACTCGTCGTGCCAGAAATTTTTTGGGATTTGACGACGGAAAAATTACTCGTAATGGAATGGATGGATGGAGTACCGTTGTTATCAGCGCCTGTTATATACGAGGAAAATAACGGCAATGGTACGGGTGTAGTCTTAACCCCCGAAAGGCGACAGGAAATTACAACCCTATTATTCCGCGCCTTTTTTCAACAGTTATATATTGATGGTTTCTTTCACGCCGACCCCCATCCGGGCAATTTATTTTATCTCAAAGATGGTCGCGTAGCGCTGCTAGATTGCGGCATGGTCGGTCGCCTCGACCCGCGCACCCAGCGTATTTTGACCGAGATGATATTAGCAATTGTGGATTTAGATGCTCAGCGGTGCGCTCAGTTAACGCTGCAACTCGCCGAATTTACTAAGTCTACCAGCGTGTCTCAGTTAGAGAATGACTACGAGCGCATGTTGAGGAAGTACTACAATATCAATCTGGCTCAATTTAATTTCAGTCAGGCATTTTACGAGGTGCTGCAAGTCGCCCGGAATAATAAAATTCGCTTGCCTGGAAATCTGGGATTGTATGCTAAAACTCTGGCGAATTTAGAGGGAGTGGCGCGCTCGTTTTACCCAGAAATCAACCTTTTGGATGAAGTTAAACCGTTGATTACAGATTTGTTTCGACGGCAATTAATTGGCAACGACCCGGTGCAAGCGCTGTTGAGAACGGCGCTTGATATTAAAAGTCTTTCCTTACAATCTCCCCGCCAGATTGAATTGCTTTTAGACCGGGTTACGTCGGAAACTTTAAAGTGGAATTTAACCCTAAAAGACCTGGATCTTGTACGCCGCACCGTCGATGTTGCGGCGAATCGACTTTCTTTTAGCATCGTGGTGGGTTCGCTGATTATTGGGGCAGCAATTATCTCGACACAAACCAGTCAGCTATCTATTTTAAGCAATGCTTTATTTGGGGTCGCGAGTTTTTTAGGGTTGTGGTTAATTATTAGTATTCTGCGCTCTGGCCGTCTCAGGTCTTAACCTCAGAACCCCGGTTTTTTCAAAAAACCGGGGTTCTTACCCATTGTAAGAATAAAGCTTTTATGGTATGTTTAGCCGATTCGCTGGATAAGATTTATTAATTTTTTATTAAAGAGTTTATTTCTGCACAAGAAATGCACATTTAGGATTTACCTTTAAAGATTAACCCATCCGCCGACTGAAGTTGGGGGGATACAAGGGGGCTGTTTGCATATTAAAGTGAAAACAAATGTTTTATGAGAGAAAATAACTATTATGGTTTTCCAAGTCTCAGTTTAGCTTATATAGAGAAAGATATATTGCCATCGCCCAATCCACCCATGCCTCCAAATGAAGTACAAGATGAAACCTTTCCACCCTGAAGACTGCTTAATTTTAATCGTTGACGATGTGGTTCAAAATCTGCAAGTGATGGGCAAGATGCTGGAGCAGGCAGGGTACGAAACTACTTTTGCCACTAGCGGAGAGCAAGCTTTAGAGCGGGTTAAGACTGCCCATCCCGACCTGATTTTACTCGACTTGATGATGCCAGGGATGAACGGGATAGCAGTTTGTAAAAAATTAAAAACCGACGCATATTTTTGCCAGATTCCGATTATTTTTCTGACGGCAAGCAACGAAATAGACAATTTGCTGGAAGCTTTTAAAACAGGCGCAGCAGACTACATCACTAAACCGTTTCGTCCGGAAGAAGTTCTGATCAGAATTGAAACTCAACTGACTAACCAAAGGTTGAAAAAACAAATAGAAGAGCAAAATCAACAACTCCAAGCAGAAATTGAGGCGCACCGCCGCACGGAAGAAAAATTGCAGGATGCAAAACAAGCAGCGGAAGCAGCTAACCGCTTTAAAAGTGCATTTTTGGCTAATATGAGTCACGAATTGCGGACTCCCCTTAACGCGATTTTTGGCTTTACCCAACTGATGCAGAACAGTTCTAACCTGACATTGGAACAACAAAAAAATTTGAATATTATCCGTAGGAGTGGAGAACACTTACTCAATTTAATCAACGACATTTTAAATTTATCCAAAATTGAAGCGGGACGGATAACGGTTAACAATACTGACTTCAATTTGTCAAATATGCTGTTGGAAATAGAAGAGATGTTCCGACTCAGAGCTATTGAAAAAGGGTTGGATTTAGATTTTGTGATGTCTCCCCATCTTCCCCAGTTGATTGTGAGCGATCGCTTAAAACTCCGTCAAGTCTTAATTAACTTAATCGGCAATGCAATTAAGTTTACTAAATCGGGAAGTGTCATGCTACGAGCATCAGTAGTCAGTAGCAAAGAATCATTGACAATTGACCAAGAAGACGCGGCAGAAGAAGACAAGGGGACGTGGAGACAACCAGACGCGGAGAGTATTCAAATTCAAACATCACCGCGTCACCGCTCTCCCTTGTCACCCCGTCCTCTTCCCAGCGGACAACTGACGCTTCAATTTGAAATTTCCGATACAGGCGTGGGAATTTATCCCGAAGAAATCAATAAAATTTTCCAACCATTTGTGCAAAGCAAAGCGGGGATTGACGCTGGGGAAGGAACGGGTTTAGGATTAACAATTAGCCAGAGATACATAGAACTTTTAGGCGGCAATCTGGCTGTAAATTCTCAAGTAAATGTGGGAACAACTTTTAAATTCCAAATCCCAGTCACCCCAATTGAAACTTTGGCAAATAATCAATGTAAATTACCGCTTAATCGCGTGATTGGCCTCGCACCCAACCAACGCCGTTACCGAATTTTAGTCGTAGACGATAAACTGAGTAACCGCGAACTATTGATCCAAATGCTTTCCCAAGTGGGGTTTGAGGTTCGAGTCGCAGAAAATGGTCGAGAAGCGATTGAAATTTGGGAAAAATTTGAGCCGCATTTGATTTTTATGGATATGCTGATGCCGGTGATGAATGGCTACGAAGCCACCAAAGAAATTAAAGCAACTTTAAAAGGTCAAGCCACAGTTATTATCGCCATAACTGCTAGTGTATTTGAGGAACAAAAACCAGATATATTGTCGTCTGGGTGCGATGATATCATCCACAAACCTTTTGTAGATTGGGTTATATTTGACAAAATAATACAATATTTAGGGGTGCGTTTTCTTTACGAACAAAGCGGAACGGATAAATCCACCGGGGGTGACTCCACTCTAAATTTATCGGCTATGCAAAACCTACCATACTCATGGCTGACCGCGTTAGAAGCATCCGCTATAGCTTTGGACGATCAAGCTATCTATCGGGTGATTGCCCAAATTGAAAACCAAGAAACCGAGTTAGCAAAGGTGCTGATAAGTTACACAGACAACTTTCAATATGACAAAATATTGGAAGCGATCGCTAAAATTAAACCCGCCCAAACTGAATAAAAGCCATTATAACAATTTTATTTTATTGTTGAATAAAGCCTTGAATAAACTGCCACTGCGAACCGTCTTCATTGTCCCCTTTGTGGTGCAACTAATTAGCACCGTGGGGTTGGTGGGGTATCTCGCGTTTAAAAATGGGCAACAAGATGTCAACGAACTGGCTTTAAAATTACGGCAGGAAATAAGCGATCGCATCGCTCACCAACTCGACGATTTTCTCTCGCTCCCTCATCAAATTAATCAAATTAATGCGAGTGCGATCGAGTTAGGACTGTTGAACACCTCTGACTTTGAAACCACGGGGCGCTACTTTTGGAAACAAATGCAGGTGTTTGATGTCGGCTATATTTCCTTTGGCAATACGCAAGGAGAATTTATCGGAGTTGAACGCCTAGAAAATGGCAGCTTGTTAATCAATCAAGTTTCTCGATCTAAACCTGGTAAACTTTACATCTATGCCACAGACAAGCAGGGAAATCGCACTAAACTTCTAGCAGTTAAAGACTGGGAACCGCGCCAGGAAGCTTGGTATACCGATGCGGTAAAAGCGGGTAAACCTATCTGGAGTCAAATTTATCAATGGCAAGATCAGCCGGATGTAATCTCTATTTCTGCTAGCTATCCCATCTACAACAAAACGAAAAAAATTAGCGGCGTTCTTAGCATTGACCATCTTCTTTCTCAGATGAGTAAGTTTATTGCTCGCCTAAAAGTGAGTCGATCGGGAAAGACTTTTATATTAGAACGTAACGGCTTTCTGGTAGCCAATTCCACAGGGGAACGACCGTTTAGAGTAGTTAACGGCAAAGCAAAGAGAATCAAGGCAATCGATAGTAAAGATGCTTTAATTCGATTGACGACTCAGTATTTAACAGACCATTTTGGTAACCTGAGCAAAATTGATAGAAACCAAAAGCTGGATTTTAAAATTGATTCTGAACGCCAATTTATCCATGTCACGCCTTGGCGAGATCGGTTAGGTTTGGATTGGCTGATTGTGGTGGTTGTTCCCGAATCAGACTTTATGGATAAAATTAATGCCAATAATCACACCACGATTGTGCTGTGTATTGCGGCTACATTAGGGTCAATTATTATTGGCATTATTACCGCTAATTGGGTGACAAAACCGATTATACGCCTCAACAATGCAGCGAAAGAAATAGCAATCGGTCAGTGGGATAACCACGTAAATATCAACCGGGCAGATGAATTAGGCGAGTTAGCCACATCGTTTAATCAGATGGCAGATCAACTCAAAGCCATATTCCAATCACTCAGCAAAAGCGAAGCAAGATTAGCCAAATTTTTCGAGAGCATTCCCGTAGGCATATCAATTCATAATGACAGCGGTCGCATCGAGGGGATAAATCGATCCGGAATTGAAATTATTGGTCGAGACATCACTGATATATTTCCCGAAAATATATCCTCAAACTCCCAAGTTTACATTGCTGGCACCGACCAACTTTATCCCATCGAACAATTGCCAAACTTACGCGCTTTAAAAGGAGAAAGTGTCTTTACAGAAGATATAGAAATTCATCGAACCGATGGCAAGATTATTCCTTTAGAAGTGCGTAGCATTCCCGTATTCGACAAATCGGGTAATGTTATTTACGCGATTACTACATTTTCTGATATCAGCGATCGCCAGCAAATCGAACAGTTACGGAAAAACTACGAACGCGAGTTAGAACGTGAGGTGAGCGAGCGCACCAAAGCACTACAAAAGAGCGAAGATAGATTTCGACGTTCGTTTGAGGATGCAGCAATTGGGGTGGCATTAGTCGCCCTCGATGGACGCTGGTTGAAGGTCAATCCCTCGCTTTGCCAAATCGTGGGATACAGCGAAGCAGAATTATTAACTTTGACCTGCCCGCATATCACCCATGCTGATGATTTAGAAACAGACTGGGAATACATGCGGCAAATGCTGGCGGGGGAAATTCGCACCTACCAAAGGGAAAAGCGATATTTCCACAAACAAGGTCATATTGTTTGGGTTCTTGTATCTGTATCCCTAGTGCGGGATGAAGAAAAACAACCGCTGTATTGTATTGCCCAAATTCAAGATATTAGCTCGCGCAAAGTTTTAGAACGAGAAATCGCGCTGAGAGAAGCGCAACTCAATGCTTTCTTCGCCGCTGCTCCTATCGGAATGCTGATCCGAGATCGGCAATTGCGGTGCGTCCAAATTAATCAAGTGATGGCAGATATTAACGGACTACCCGTCGCCGCGCATATTGGTAAAACAATGGGCGAGCTTCTGCCGGATTTGGCAGCTGTAATAGAACCAATACATCAACAGGTACTCGATACAGGCGTTGCGATTATCAACCAAGAAATGAGCGGTGAAATTCCCAGTCAACCGGGTATTTTCCGTCACTGGTTAGTGTCTTCTTTCCCGATTTTCGACCCAGATGGAAAGGCGTCTTATCTAGGAGTTGTTGTGGTGGAAATAAGCGAGCGCAAGCAAATCGAAGCCAAACTGCAAGAAGCCCAAAGGATTGCCCACATCGGCAGTTGGGAGTACGATGTCGCCACCGAAACAACGACTTGGAGTGAAGAACTTTATCGCATTCACGGTTTTGACTCCAGTCAAATGGCACCTCAAGTGGATGAACAAATCAATTATATTCATCCTGACGATCGGGAAATCTATTTCAAACAAGTCTCCGAGAAAGCCATTGCCGGACAACCTTTTGAGGCAGATATACGCATTATCCGACCAGATGGATCGATCCGTTACATCGAAACGAGAGGGGAACCTATCTTAAACGAGAGAGGGGAGATGGTTCGTCTGTTTGGTACTACCCTGGATATTAGCGAACGCAAACAAGCACAAATAACTCTGCAAAACCATTTAGCAGTGATCGAAGCCGCTACAGAAGGTATTGCTATTCTCAATCAAAATAGTGAATACACCTATCTGAATAAAGCCCATGTCACTATATTTGGCTACAGTGACGCCAGCGAACTAATTGGCACAACCTGGAAAGAACTCTACTATCCGGAAGAAATTAGTCGATTTGATCGCGATGTTTTTCCCATCCTGTTGGAACAGAAGTGTTGGCAAGGAGAAGCCACTGCTAAAAAAAAGGATGGTACTACATTCGCAGAAGAAGTTTCTCTCACCTTGGTGGAAGGAGGGGGACTGATCTGTGTCTGTCGCGATATTAGCGACAAAAAACGCGCCGAAGCAGCCTTGCAGCAACGTCAAAATCAACTGCAAAACCTGGCAGCAGCTACACCAGGATTGATGTTCTCGGCGGTAATGCATCCAGACAATTCTTTTGAATGTGAATATATCAATCGAGCGGTTGAGGAAATTCACGAGGTTACCGCCGAGCAAGTTTTTGAAGATGCAGCAATCCTCTTTGCTCAAATCCATCCAGAGGATCGATCTGCTTATGATATTGCTATCGCGCGCAATGTCAAGACTTTAGACAGGTTCCAGCATGAGTGGCGCATTATCACCCCCTCTGGAAAAATCAAGTGGTTGCAAGCAAACTCTCAACCCGAACGACGAGAAAACGGCGATATTTGTTGGCACGGGATTGTGATGGATATTAGCTCGCGCAAACTTGCAGAAGCCGAACTAGCTCAAGCCAAAGAAAAAGCCGAAGCCGCCAATCGTGCCAAAAGCGAATTCCTGGCAAATATGAGTCACGAAATTCGCACCCCGATGAATGCGATTCTCGGTTTTAGCCATTTGCTACAAGACTTAGTAACAGAGGCGCAGTCGCGTTTTTATTTGAATGCAATTTCTTCTAGCGGTAAAACTTTACTTGCCCTAATTAACGATATCCTCGACCTCTCCAAAATCGAATCAGGAAAACTGCAACTGCGCTACGAACCGCTTAATCTGAAAGTTTTAATTAACGAAATAATGCAGATTTTTTCCCAAAAAGCTACCGAAAAAAATTTAGCTATCCTCACCGAGATCGAGCCAAATTTACCCCCCAGCATCATTTTCGATGAAGTTCGCCTGCGCCAAATCCTGTTTAACGTTGTTGGTAACGCCCTCAAATTCACCGAAACTGGCTATGTAAAAATTACCCTTAAAAGCCAAACAATCGAAAATCCCCATTCCCAGGCTCCTGCCTGGGAACGAGGCAAAATCCAACTAGAACTCGTCATCGAAGATACGGGAATTGGCATTGCTCCCGAACAACAGGAACGGATTTTTGATGCTTTTATTCAAGCCGAAGGACAAAGCGATCGCAAATACGGCGGGACGGGATTAGGACTCGCCATCACCAAGCGCCTCACAGAAATGATGGGCGGAACCGTTCAATTACAAAGCGAATTAGGTAAAGGTAGCACCTTCCGCTTCATTTTCCCAGACATAAGTTGCGCTGCTTCACCTTGCAATCCATCCGCCCAACCCGAATTATACTGCAACCTAAATCAATTTCCAACAATGACAATTTTAGTAGTAGATGATGTCCCATCCAACCGCAACTTAATCCAAGGCTATTTTGCCGGAACAAAACACGCACTCTTGATGGCAAAAGATGGAATAGAAGCGATTAATATGTCGCAACATTACCATCTTGATTTGATTCTTCTAGACTTGCGAATGCCGAATTTAGATGGTTATAAAACCGCACTTTTTCTGAAAAACAATCCTCAAACCCAGTCAATTCCGATTATTATCGTTACCGCTGCCTTTGAACAAGAGCAACAGGTGAGTTCTTTATGCCAAGGATTCTTACGCAAACCCGTTACCCGCTATGAATTAGTTTCCCAGTTCAAAAACCTTTTCCCTCAAGATTCAGCCCTATCAAACGACAAGATAACTGATGTCCCCTCAACCTCCCCATCCTCAAATTCAGAAACAATAAAAAACCTACCAGAACTGCTAGAAAAACTCCGCCAAGAAGAAACACAATGGCAGTTTCTTCGCCAGTCCTTAATTACGCGAGATATTCGTAAATTTATCCAACGCTTGCAGGAGTGGGGAACCGAACACCAATGTTCTTTATTACTCGAATATTCCCAAACCCTGCAAACAGCATTAGAAACTTTTGAAATCGAACACCTCTACAAAGCCATCGATGAATTTCCCCAAATTAAACAAACATTGGAGCAATTTTAGATTTTAGATTTCAGATTTCAGTCTCTATATGTAGGGTGCGTTAGCGAAACGTAACGCACCATCAAAGCTACGAACTTATAAACCCCCCCGTCTTTATCCAATATCATATCGTTTCCGTTTGCATCTGAATGATTAAAACCGCTCCAGGCGCAGAGAACGCAGAGGAAGAAAAGAGAGAGATAAATAATTCCGATGCCAACGGAATTGATATCAATGCCGCCGGAGATTAGATCGGATTTCCGATTGAATTCAATCTGCAATCTGAAATCTGCAATCTGAAATTCTTACTTGTGTCGAATATAGTCGTAAATCCCCACATATTGACCGCCCGGATTGTTCCAAGAATAGTCACATTCCATCCCCTGATCGATCAATTGGCGAAAATCTTTGGGATGGCGATACCACAAACTAATTGCCCGATCCAGTGCCGATTCAATCGCCTGATTATCCGTCTGATAGAATACATAACCATTGCGTTCTTTAGCCTTCTTATCAGCGTCATAATCCCGGTCGAAAACCGTATTCACAAGACCGCCAACTCCCCGCACAATTGGCACGGTTCCGTATTTCAAACCAATCATTTGCGTTAGCCCACAAGGTTCGTAATTGCTGGGGACGACAATCATATCGGCTCCCGCATAAATTAAGTGGGATAATTCTTCATTAAAACCCAGCTCTATATGAACGTCCGGATTATCGTTCAAGTGGTCTTTTTCATGGCGGAACCAAGAATTAATACCCGGTTCTGTAGCCGAGCCTAACAAAACAAACTGCGCTTTTTTACCCAGCGCGTAATAAATCGCGTGATGCACCAGATGCACGCCTTTTTGATCGTCCAAACGACCGATATAGCAAATAATTGGCTTATCGCTATTACCCAGCCAGAGACGCTCCCTTAAAGCTTTTTTGTTCAGCATTTTCCCCTTCAAATTATCCGCACCATAGGGATGGGGAATGTACGAGTCAACTTCCGGATTCCACACATTATAATCAATGCCGTTGAGAACGCCGCCAAACTTATTTTGGTGGATTTCCAAGGTGGGCTGCAACCCACAGCCAATTTCTGAAAAACGAGCTTCCCAGGCATGGTGGGGCGAAACCGTGTTGACAAAATTCGAGTAAACAATTCCCCCTTTCATAAAGTTAATCGCCGTCTTGTCATTGTTATCCAAAAGGCGGCTTTCGTCGTAGTAGTATGCCTCGTTATTCAACCCCGTTGCGTGGAGAACATTTGCACCTGCGATTCCCTGGTGTTTAAAGTTGTGAATCGTGTAACATACCCGTTGATTCGCCATGCCGTGATATTGATAAATCTCGTAAAGCATGACTGGAACTAAACCCGTTTGCCAGTCGTGACAGTGAATCACATCGGGACGCTTGTTCGTTTTGAGCATAAATTCCAAAGCTGCCTTGCTAAAAAAAGCAAAGCGCATGTGTTCGTCCAAGCAACCGTAATAACAACCCCGATTGAAGAAATTATCGCTAGAGCGGGGTTCGATAAAAAAGCATAACAGTCCGTGTACCCAGCCGCAATAGACATCGCAGCGAATCGCCCCGTTAAACCAAGGTACTTCTAAATCGCGATAGGCTTCGTGGAGTCCCCAAATATGGTCGTACCTCATGCAATCGTACTTTGGTAGAATAATCTCTACCGCATGTCCCCGAACCTGCAACTCCCGACTCAGTCCAAAAACAACATCGCCCAACCCTCCAGCTTTAATAACTGGAGCGCATTCAGACGCAATTTGTACGATGTACATTGTGACCCCTCACCGATTAGAATCCTCATCTTTAAAAAAGATTACAATTTTCTGGCAAAGATGAGAAACACCCCAGCGGCTTTATTTTGTTGTTGGGCTTTTAGGTAAATCCTGGAGTAGTAGCTTTTACCATTACCCATTAGCCATTAGCCATTAGCATAAAAATTGCACATTTACCGCCCCATATTCCGCTTCATTTGGTCTAACTCTTCCTGCGCTTCCCAGCGTTTAAATTTGTCTTCCAAAGAATCTGGCCCGGTGAAAGGTTTATAATTACTCTTGTTCCAACCAGCTGTTTCCCCGCTTTGCTCGGTTTTAGGGTTGGATCGCGCTGCGGCAACTTCAGCGGCTTTAGTGCGTACTTCCTGCCGCCTTTGCTGTATTTGATTCTGCAATTCCTTTGCTTTTTGGATTCGCGCTTTAATCCCTTGCATCTGTCCCCAAAGCTGGTTACCTTTCCGCAGTAAAGTTGCTTCGTACTCTTCGGCAGGTTTAACCAAATCCATTCTATTAGCTGCTTTGGCTTTCTCTATCCGGATATGCCAGCGCTGGATTTCTTGAGCGGTAGAGAGAATTTCATCTTGTAGCTTTTTCTCTTGCAACTGTGAATCTGCAATCAGTCGCAGGGTGCCTTCTTCTTGTTCCCGCAGCTGTTCTTCTAGCGCTTGTAATTCTAGATGCGGGTTCTTCCGCATAAATTCTTCCAAGCGAGTCTCTAAAAATCGGCTGAAATCTTCAAATAAACTCACAGCTTTCAACTCCCCTGCTGGTCGTTAGCGATCGCCACATGCTGGCTCACTTTCATCATAGGTCAAGCGATCGCGTCGTAGCCGGAATTTCCCTTCCACCGCGCGAACACTTGACTATTTCCCTCTTTTATGCTTCCCCCACTCGACTAGAACTCTTGTCCTGAGTAAATCGATCGCACTTCGCCGTTGCGGCGGATAACTGCTTCCCCGTTGGTGATTTCCACCAAACTCCATCCGCTAGAGCTAATGCTTTCGCCCACACTCACCCGGCGCGTCACGCCGTTGACTTCAAACAGGGCGGCATCTTTAGAGCTATCCTCTGCTTTGAACACCCCCCTGAGAACGTGCCGAATAGCAGGTTGAGGCGCAGCTGCCTGGGTAGACTCGGCTCGCCTTGTTGGTTGTACTGCAGAAGGAGTTGCTGCACTGGTAGAAGCCGGTGCTGGCGCGGCGGGACGCGCTGCTACCGTTGCTCTCGGGGATGGCGATGGGGCGGGGGCGGCAGGCGCTGCTACCGTCTCTCTCGGGGATGGCGATGGGGCGGCGGCAGGCGCTGCTACCGTCGCTCTCGGGGATGGCGATGGGGCGGCAGCGGGACGCGCCGCTACCGTCTCTCTCGGGGATGGGGATGGAGCGGGAGCGGGACGCCACGCGGCTATCGAGGGTCTGGGGGATGGTGCGGGGGCGCTCCGCGAGGCTACCGTTGACCGTGGGACCGGGTCTGGGATGGGGGAACGGGAGGTAACCATTTCCTGGGGCAATGGTGGCCCTAGTTTTACCCCAAGTGCCTTTGGTTGAGGGCCTTGGACTGGGATGGCGGGACGGGAGGTTTTGATCTCCGGTCGAGACATGGGGGATGGGGCGGCTGGGCGAGGCTTTGGCGCTGGGGTAGCTTGGGGAGATAGCGCTGGGGCAGCAACGGGAGTCCTTGGTGCCAGGTTAGCACCAGCGGCGGTCACTGGGGCAGCAACGCGAGTCCTTGGTGCCAGGGTAACACCAGCGGCGGTCACTGGGGCAGCAACGCGCGCCCGCGCAGCGTTAGCACCAGAGGCAGCCGCTGGGGCAGCCGGACGATTCCTTGGTGCTGGACTAGGTTGGGGGGATGGCGCTGGCTGTACAACAGTAGGATCGATGTAGACGGTCTGGACTCGTGGCGCAGATGGGATGTAAAATCGCTGAACGCTTTGGGGGCGATCCGACAAGGCTGGCAGCGTTCCGGGAAAGGGAACCGGAATTTGAGCGTTAGCGACTTGGGGTGCTGCTTGGGGGGCGGCTTCTGATTGAGGCGCTGCTGATTGTTGGTCCAACCTGTCGAGCGATCGCTGCATATAATCCATAAACTGGCTATCTGCGGGCGATACTGTTTTCTGCGCCACGGATTTTGACGGCGCGTCACCCCCAAGCAACCCATTCAACCTACCAGAACTTGCCAGCCACAACAGCAAGGTAATTCCCAAGGAAGTACAAGCCGCAACCAATAGCAATTTTTCAAACGACTTCCCCGATTTTTCCGGTTTTTCGGCTTTTTCAGGCGCGGGCGGTTCTGCTTCTAGTGGACGCGCCTGCATCGTCGGTGGCATGTTGATTCTAGGCACCGCAATCTGCTGCATCGTCACATATTCTGGTTCGGCAGGTTCGCTTCTGAGTTCGCCGCCAGTTTTGAGCATCGTGTCAACTTCTGCAAATACATCATCCATTAAGCGGTCAGCAGCGGCTTCCATTGACCAAGGCTGGCTCTTAATATCTTCGCTCAACGGCTTGAGGGCAACTTGGCTATTCCTCACATCTAAAGACATATATCCCTCGCTAGTGAAAGTTGCTGAATCTAATTTAGGGCTTATTTTCAACGACTCCACCCTACTCCACTTCGCCCTCAAAGGGCTTCGTTTCGTTGAGGGTGGAGATTGTATCTACCGTCCAGCGCAGTTCCGAATACCTCGAAAGGCGTTCGGCTTTACCTTCATCCGACGACACATCAGGGACGGCTGAAAAACGCCCCGTACTCTCCCAGCTTTGCCGAGAGAGCAACACTCTAAGTGCAACATTCCTAGCCCCAACTAAGTCGGCATGGAGAGTATAACCACACTGCTGACACACAAAAGTTAAACCCTTGTTGGGTCTATTCTCTTTAGATGTATGACCACAGCACGGACAAGCACAAGAGGTGTAATGAGCATCTACCTTTACCGCCAAACTTCCAGACAACACAGCCTTGTAGTCAATAAAGCCGTGTAATTCGGCAAACGACCATCTAGCCCTATTGCTGTTAGCCTTGCGTTTTTTTTTGGATGCTTTCTTCCCCTTTTTCTTGGGCTTTGTCCGTTCTCGAATATGGGTTAAGTTCTCCAGTCCGATTAGGGTTCTAGGTGTTACGACTTTCTTGGCAATGCAGTGATTCGTATCAGCGATAAACCGTCTCTCCCGTCTTGACAATGCAACTAATCTACGAGTTGCGCTACGGGTGCCTTTACGCTGCAAAGACTTTCTCGCTCTGACGTAACGAGAAGCTTTGTGTCTCACATATGCGCCACTGAAAAACTGAGTCTTGTTTCGAGTGTCTGCTGCAACAGCAATGTATCGCTGTCCAACATCCACACCCATCACTCGATTAATATCGGTTGGCGTTAAGTCTGATACTTCGACGGACATACTCACTAGCAAGTAGTAAGTCTTAGTGGATTTCGAGTACCAAAGTTTTGCTGCTCCGATTTTGGCTACTCCTGACTGAATCATTTGCAAGTGTTTGGAGTAGCCCTGATAACTAACTTTAATTCGACCATCTAGAGTGATGACACTTACTTTCTGGTCTTTCACAAATGAGTAATCACGTTGGTAGTTAAGCGTGCAGGTACGAGAAACAAACTTGGGCGGTTTATCCAGTCCCTTGTATCGCTTCTTTGTGCGACCTGCAATCAGAGCCTCCTCATTTTGTTTCAACTTTGTTCGCAATGACTTGTAAGTTGCTCCCACTTGTCGAGGAACATTGCAAGCCATCTGCGACGGGAGTTTAAACCCCTCCCGCAATGTGTAATAAACTTCCTTCTGAATCTTAGTCCCGTTGTAGGTTTTACCCATCTGGTAAGCAACAGAAGAAGTAAAGTTTAGAGCGTCCCTATAAGCCAAAGAAGCACGGGCGAGCATTTCTTTCTGCTCTGGAGTTGCAACGAGTTTTAGTTTGGCGGTCAGGGACTGCAACATTGTTCTTGGTCTTACGACTTTCTCTTATGTTACCACAGTCGTAAGAAGCAAGCATTGTGTTGGACGGCTCCATACCGGAGCCGTCGAGCCATTCCTCCCCCACCTGAGCATCGTGAGCTGGACGCTCACTCGCGAGCGAGGATGGGGGAATCCTGGCGAATTATGTTGAAAAAAGCGATCGCTGCAACTGCTGATACAAAACTTAAGCTAGCCAGCAGGTTAGGCTGGTTGAGCGGCTTCAACTTTGGTTTATGCGCGAATGTATTTTTCAAACACATCGCTAAAGTTACGTTTGTTGCAGCGGTCTAATATCGTGACATTGAGGCTACTGAAAGCAGCATTGAAATGCTTGACAATTTCTTCCTCGCTCTCGACGTTACCGATTTTATACATTGATTTTAATAATTCCAGGCTATGGTAGGCGTTGTTGAGGGCGATCTCTTCTTTTTTCTGAATTCTGTTTATAGCAATTAAAGCTTTGTAAATATCTTTCAGCCCTTCTAGGCAATTTTTATTTACGTTAATGATAAATTCAGCCCCTCCCTCTAAGCCAAACTTCAATTCCACATCCAAATCGATGGTGCCTGCGGTTTGAATTACTACATTTGAAACTTTATGGTCAGCGTATTCATAACGCTTGACAACCCGCTTGCTGGAAACCGCCGAATCTCCATCAACGTGAATTAAGGCAAAGTTTGTAAAGCAATATTCATCTTTCTTTGATTTGATGAGGAAAAATATTTTCTCGCCATCTTCGTGAAACAAATAATCATCCGCATCTACTTTGTCGTAATTTGCCGGTGCGACGATTGTCCCTATATCGCTAATTCCCAGCGTTTCTGCGGCTAACTTCTTAAACATTGTAAATTTTCCTTTATCTTGACTGTATTGTGCTTTTGCGCGCGCTAACATACTAAAGCTTGATGCAGCAAGTAATGCGATCGCGCGCGCCCGGTCTTAATTTTACATCCGCCACCCCAAAGTTTAGTTTTGAGCAGCTATAACCTTATACACCTTCTCTTCTGCATCAGGACGATCTGCTGTGGAGAGGCTGCGCTTACACAGCTCTAAATATACAATCAAAGCATTCACATCTGCCGGATTCACCCCTCCTATCCGCGCTGCTTGACCAATTGTCAGCGGTCTTACTTTGGCAAGTTTTTCGCGGGATTCCTTCGACAGGGTGGAAATTGACCCATAATCTAGGTCTGGCGGCAGTTTGCGATGCTCTTGACGCGCAATTAAATCGATTTGCTGTTGCTGGCGATGGATATAGCCAGAATATTTAATATCGATTTCTGCCCCTTCTTTTTCTGCCTGTTCCAGGTTGGGGTTGCCCAAATTGTATCGGTCTAAATCAATATAGTGGAAACCGGGACGGCGCAATAGTTCTGCCAGGGTAATCGAACCTTTGATTGCTTGCTGGGTGTTTTTAGCGATCGCAATTCCCACTTCATCATGCTCTTTTACGCGCATCTGTTGCAACCGCTCTTTCTCCGCTGCAATATTCGCCTGTTTCCGGCTATACAATTCCCACCGTCGGTCATCAATTAACCCAATTTCCCGCCCCAAAGGCGTTAGTCTCTGATCCGCATTATCCGACCGCAATAATAACCGATACTCTGACCTCGAAGTCAGCATTCGATAAGGTTCGCGCAAATCTTTGGTACACAGGTCATCTACCAGCGTCCCGATGTAACTTTCTTCACGGGGAAAGATTACCATTTCCTGTCCGCGCACAAACTGCGCCGCATTAATTCCGGCTACGATTCCCTGTGCCGCCGCTTCTTCGTATCCAGTAGTACCGTTAATTTGCCCCGCACAGAACAACCCTTGAACTTTCTTAGTCATCATTGTGGGATAACACTGAGTCGCGGGTAAATAATCATACTCAACCGCATAAGCCGGACGCAGCATGACGCAGTTTTCCATACCGGGAAGACTCCGCAGCAAAAGCAACTGCAAATTTTCCGGCAACCCAGTAGAAAACCCTTGGATATACAATTCCGGAATATCTCGACCTTCTGGTTCGATAAAAATTTGGTGGCTTTCCTTATCCGCAAAGCGGACAATTTTATCTTCAATGCTGGGACAATAACGCGGCCCTTTCGCATCCACCCAACCGCCGTATACTGGCGACAAGTGCAAATTTTCCCGAATCAGTCGGTGAGTTTCTGCGGTAGTGCGGGTGAGATAGCAACACATTTGTTCCCTTTCCACCCAAACAGAGGGGTCGAAGCTGAACCAGCGCACCTCTGCATCCCCTGGTTGGGGTTCCATCTTACTGTAATCTACAGACCGCTTATCCACCCGCGCCGGAGTTCCCGTCTTCAAGCGTCCAGTTTCAAAACCCAGCCGATTTAAAGTATCCGTCAAACCAACAGCGGCGAATTCCCCCGCACGTCCAGCGGACATGGATTTATTACCCACCCAAATTCTACCGCCCAAAAACGTACCAGTTGTCAGAATTACAGCCTTGCAGCCAAACCCCACACCAAAATAAGTTTCGACGCCGATAATCTCATCATTTGTACCCAGCACCAAATCGGTCACCATGCTTTCGCGGATGCTGAGATTTTCCTGATTTTCGACAATTCCCTTCATTACAGCGGCGTATTCGCGCTTATCCGTCTGCGCGCGCAACGCCCAAACCGCAGGCCCTCTGGAAGAGTTTAAAATCCGCTTTTGTAGGTAGGTGCGATCGCTCATCTTCCCGATTTCCCCACCCAGCGCATCTACCTCGTGGGTTAATTGCGACTTCGCTGGGCCACCCACCGCCGGGTTACAAGGTTGCCAAGCAATTTTATCGAGATTTAGTGTCAGCAGCAGCGTACGACAACCGAGTCGTGCAGTAGCGAGTGCAGCTTCGCAGCCAGAGTGACCTGCACCTACTACGATGACATCAAATTCGTCTTGAAATTCTACTGGAGCGTGCATGGTCATGGGTTAGGGCAAGATGCAGCAAGGACTCTTGATTAATTTTAGCCGTTCCCCTTTGGACATTGAAGCGATCGCTCTACTCGTGCCGGATGCATATCCCACCCGTTCAACAATCTTTCTTTCTTGAAATTACAAAAGCTGCTGAAATTCCTCAATCGTTAGTCCAGCATCTCTAACAATACCAGCCATCGTATAAGCATTGATTGGGTTCGCTCTAGGAATGGTAATAATTCGTTCACCATTTGTCATTATGATGTGCTTACCTTGCCGTACAATCCTAAAACCAGCTTTCTCAAAAGCATTAACGGCTCGTAAGTGATTGATACCTGGAAGCTTAGGCATAATTATCCAACTTCCACATAACGAAATTCTGCATCCTGAGTTAATTCCTCAAGCGTTTCAAGGTATGCTTGAATAGCATCCTTAATATTGTCTAAAGCTTCTTCCTCTGTTTCTCCCTGCGACCAACAACCGGGCAAAGCTGGACACCACACGGCATATCCTTCATCCGATTTTTTTAACTTTACTTTGTATCGCATAGCTAAATTCTCAGTTTCTAGTTTGCTGCATACGCCGAAGAAAGGAATTTATCAGGAACCTACGACTGTTGTCGCAGTGGGTTCGTAAATTCGATGTTGTTAGTCTCGACTAGGCGCGCGGTATTGCGATCGCGCTAGCGTGCCTTTGGCATATCGCGCCATAACTTCCCGTGCAGTTCGGTACACCTCGCCATCAATACAATTATACATACGGATAACTTAGAATTAACACGGCCTCTTTTCAAAATCTTTAAAAATAGCTTAAGTAATTATACGGTTGTCACCACTACGCCCGTGAATCTAATATCGTGGATATTAAGCAATCAAATCTGCTAACAGTGGTGTAAAAGCACTGCCACAAACCACAGGATTAAACTGCATCAGGGCGCTCTTCTAATTAAATCTTTACTTGCATAGAAGGCGTTGAATCAATGCTCAATCGAGAGTCTT
>NZ_JBHFNP010000020.1:0-1823 GCF_041929235.1 Microseira sp. BLCC-F43 | reverse complement strand
CTGGGGTGCATCAGTAAGAGGATAAAGCAGTAAATCTGGGCAGAATCAGTTTTTATGACGCGAGATGCACTTGTAGTTGGTATTAACCAGTATCCTTTTTTGAGGGAGAATCCGGCAAGTAGAGTCAAGCACCTGACAACTATTGACTTAAAACTGATGGCGATCGCGTGGGTGACTACCTGAAGACTAACGCCAATGTCAGCGAGAGCGATCGCCATCTCTTTGACAGTATTACTACTGGGAAATAAAAGAGCGAACAAAAGTAGTTTGTTTGAGAGAGCGATCGCTTGCTAATATTGACCTAAAACTGATGGCGCTCGCCATGCCGTAGAAGAATATCAGCTTAAATTGCTCGTGTTTGATGCAAGTAAACAGGAGATTGTTTTATGGAAAAATTAAATTATCCCGAACTGGTGCAAAAAATAATTTGATTTAGAGATTTAGCAATAAAAACCAGAGAAGTAATTCTGAGAGGAAATCCTCGGCAATTTAAGTGTGATAATTGGCAAAAATATTTGAGTGAAAGGAATTAATAACAAATTAAAATTGTTAAAGCGCTGTGGATTTGGGTTGAGGAATTTTAATAAATTTCAAATTAGAGCTTTGATTTGTTGGCATTGAGCATACTAAGTACGGAAGAACCAGAATTCTGCAACGGTGGCGCGCCGTCTGCAGAAGACGTGGCAAACGATGCTAACAACGTACCTTTCTGGCTTACAAACAAAGCGCACAGCAGCCTGGGTGCAAAAATCAACCGCTTGGCTGAGCGGACTTAAAAAGAAATTGGGACAAGCGTTTGCGGAAGCGTACGCGCAATTCGACCCCGATGGCTACCGTTGTTCGGGGCACGAGCGAAAGTTTTACGATCTGATCGCACGCTTGGCAATTGATGACAACGGCTCAAAAGCTGTCGCTGTCTACGATTGATATCATGTCCTTAGGTATAGCTAGTGTATCGATGGCTAATTGCTAATTGCTAATTGCTAATATAGTATTTTTCCTGATTTCGCCATTAGCGATTAGCTATTAGCAGTTACACAACCGTTGCCAAGGGACATGATATGAAACATGAGAACGAAAGTAAATAATGAAGGTGAATAGCGATGAATCCTATCCTTGCCTGCTGGAATCGTTTACCTGCTATTGGTTTAAGCTTATACTTGCTGAATCTGACAGTGCCCCATCCGGTCATGGCGCAAGATCTTGGACAAACTCAACGTCCGATAGTGCGATCGCTCTCTGTAACAGGTCGCGGCGAGGAAACCATCCCCGCTACCATCGCTTTGGTGCAGTTGGGTGTCGAAGTCCAAGGTAAAAATGCTACCGGAGTACAGCAAGAGGTGGCGCGACGGTCGTCTGCGGTAGTCGAGTTGTTGCGATCGCGCAATGTGGAAAAGCTGCAAACCACTGGTATCAGACTTAACCCCAACTATACATTTGAAAACAACGTGCAGCGCCTGACAGGATACATCGCCGTCAACACGGTGAGCTTTCGCATCGATACCCAGCGAGTGGGAAATTTGTTAGATGAAGCCGTTAATGCCGGGGCGACGCGCATCGACGGGATTAGTTTTGTCGCCAGTGAAGATGCGATCGCTACCGCCCGACAACAAGCCCTGCGCGAAGCCACCCAAGACGCCCAACAACAAGCAGATGTTGTTTTAAGCACCTTGAACCTGTCCCGTCAGGAGGTTATTGGCATCCAAATTAACAATGCTTTTGCACCCCCACCACCCTCACCTGTAGCTGAATTTAGGGCAGCTTCCGTGGGAGTACCAGCTTCCACCCCCGCGATTGGCGGCGAACAGCGAGTCGAAGCTACC
>NZ_JBHFNP010000002.1:0-161832 GCF_041929235.1 Microseira sp. BLCC-F43 | reverse complement strand
TTTTTTTTGTTTCTTTTTTTTGGTTGGGTTTTTTTTCTAAAAAATTTTGGTGGGGGGGTTATTTTGCCCCCCCCAAAAAACAAAAAATTTTGTGGGGGGGGGGCATTGTGCCCCGCCATAGATTTCCGTTTGAAGGGGCTTTTGCAAGAGGTCTATTCAAAGTTTTGAAACCCGCGAAGGCAGGTTTTGTTTGTGTAGGCGCGATTTTAATCGTCCGCATTTTTGTCCGAAATCTCTCACCCTGCAAGGGTGGGGCTACACAAACAAAGTCCGCCTGCGCGGACTGAAAAAAATACAAAGTTTTGCAACCTGCGTAGGCAGGTTTTGTTTGTGTAGGCGCGATTTTAATCGTCCGCATGTTTGTCCAACCGAAACCAGAAACCGGGTTTCTTCATAGAAACCCGGTTTCTTTACGCAAGTCTTGTCCGAAATCCCCTTCCTCCCCATTGTGGCAATCAATAGACCATCACCCTAAATAAAAACGATGAACGGAGATTCTGTATTGAACCGTTTCCCTCAACTCTTTGGGGGATTATTTGCTTTATCTGCTGCTATTGTGATCGGTTCTTTTATCGGTGCTGGCGCGATTCGAGAGGTTAAAAGCGCTAACGATGTCCTCACCGTTACGGGTTCGGCTAAAAGACCTATTCGTTCAGACTATATTATCTGGCGTGCTTCGGTATCGAGTCAGCAACCAACTTTGGCAGCAGCTTATCAGGAAACTAAGCGCTATAACGCTAGAATCCAAAGTTATTTGAAACAAAAGAAAGTTGCGAATGAGGCAATTAGCTTCACTTCCATTGAAACTTCTTCTGTCCCAGAAATTTTACCCAATGGTCGCGAATCTGGAAACACACTCGCTTACCGAGTCGTCCAGCGCTTAGAAGTTCGTTCGGATCAAGTCGATCAAATTACGGCACTTTCCCGTCAAGCAAACGATTTGATTAATGAAGGGATTCCCCTGCAATCAAATCCACCGGAATATTTATACACTCAATTGGCTCAAGTGCGCGTAGAAATGTTAGCCGAAGCAACAAAAGATGCCAAGGCGCGTGCAGAAGCGATCGCCAGCAGCACCGGCAACCGCGTCGGCGCCATTCGCAACGCCAGAACCGGCGTTTTTCAAATTACTCCCAGATACTCAACTGAAGTCAGCGATTCCGGCGTTTACGATACAACTTCCCTGGAAAAAGATATCACCGCTGTTGTCTCGGTCAGTTTCGGTATGGAGTGAGAATATTTCAGATTGGGGTGATATCCGTACCGCTTAATATTGCAGCTTTAGTCGAGTTGTGTTACACTTGTAATAAGTGAATAAAAAGGTAAAAACAATGGCTCGACTACTCAAGCGCTGGGAGTCTCCCCGCCGCGAAGGCAAGAACGACAAAGGCAGAGGCGGATCGGCAAGAGCAAGACAACTGAAGAAGCAGCAAAAGATGTTGCTCAAGAAGCTCAAAGAAGAGTCCAACGGCGAAGGCAAGAAAAATTCAAGGGGAGGGAAAATTAATTCCCTCCTCTATTTTTTTAAGATGTATTGCGCTCCCACTCACCCAGGTTTATTTACTAATTTAATAAACCGCGAAGACACGAAAAACGCGAAGGAAGAAAGAAGAAGAAAGAAATAGATAATCTTCTACCTCTTACCAATTAGCAATTAGCAATTAGCCATTAGCCAATTTAATACACTGCCTGCCAAATCCGAATCGTTCCATCGTATCCGCCAGTCGCTAGTAATTGCCCATCGGGACTAAAAGCAAGTGTTTGTACCCAATCTGAATAACCGGGAATTGCACCAATTTGCTGTCCGGTTCTGATATCCCACAATCTCACTCCATCTCTTCCTGCACTCGCTAAAGTTCGCCCATCGGGATTAACTGCAACAGCGTTGACTACGTTATTATGTCCAGTCAGGGTGAAAGACCTTCTTGTTGATAAATTCCAAACTTTAACTGTGTGGTCGTAGCTAGCACTAACTATGCTGTCTCCATCTGGACTAAATGCGACAGAACTAATCGCACCTTCGTGCCTGCCAATAATACCAATTGATTGACCGTTGGTAATATTCCACAATTGCACAACGCCTGCCCTTCCGCCACTGACAAATAAGGGTTGATTTGGACTTACTGCAAGTGAGTAAACCATCGGTTGTGCTAAAGGTGCAAGCGTGTAAAGCAGTCGTTGCGTCTTGATTTCCCAAAGTCTAATTCCGTCCAAACCGCCGCTGATTAAAGTTTCGCCATCTGGTGTAATTGCCAGGGAAAGAATGTTGGTGATCGGATCGATAAATCTACGGATTAACTTGCCATCTTTGACGTTCCAAAAAATTATATTCTTGTCATCGCTACCGCTGGCGATGGTGCGACTATCGGGAGTAAAGGCAAGTCCCATGACGCGGATGCTGTGCGCCTGGAAGGAACTTCTTCTTTTACCCGTTTTGGGGTTCCATATCCTGATCCTGTTGTCAATTTCGCCACCGCCGCTGGCAAGAAAGTTTCCATCTCGACTGAAGGTCAAAGACCATACGGGACCCCAATGGGCGTATTGCAGGGTGTGTAGCAGTTTTACATCTTGCCAGGGTCTAGCCCTGGGCAAGGTGGGAACGACAACCGGGGGCGACTCTTCGGTGGTTCCGTTGGTCAATGGCGATCGCTGACTCAGTGCCGCGCTCGTAGTTATACTGATAAAAACAGTTACAAATATTACCCAAAAAGCGAAGCGTTTCATCCCGTCTCAGATTGAATGTTCGGACAAATTGTACTAGCTTGGCGATGTTTTGGGGGTTTTTCTTGCCAGTCAGAGAGTAAAGTTTGCAACTGGTGTTGCAGCATTTCCAGTGCGGCAATTTGTGCGGCGATCGCTTGTACTTTCCCTTCCAGTATTTGCTTAACTTCCCCGCAGGGTAGCTGACCCCGGTCGTATGTCTCTAAAATTAGTTTAATTTCGCTTAATTTCAGCCCTAGCGCCTGCGATCGCTTGATAAAATCCAGCCGCTTCATTACCCCCATCTGAAACAACCGATAACCAGACTCGGAGCGTGCTACCACTGGCGATAGCAGCCCAAGGTCTTCATAATACCGTATAGTCTTCACCGGCAACCCGCTTTTGTGCGCCACTTCGCCAATTTTGAGCAGCTTGCCTGCAACAATATGGGTCATGGGTTATAGGGCAGTAGAATTGCAAATTGCAGATTGCAGATTGCAGATTTTAGATTGGGATTAAATCTGAAATCTAAAATCTAACATCTGCTTGTTAGTAAGGACGATTTTTCTTATTAGAAGCGTTCAAGGTGGGGAGGGGAGGGCGATTTGGTTGGGGTGGTAGATAATATTGAGGAGCCTCGGCGGGTGTTTCCTCGGTGTGGCGCCCCATTATCAACCAACGCAGCACGATCGCTAACCCTACCGTGCCGATTCCGAAGGCGAGTAAAGACCCGCGATCGCCGACTCCACCTATTACAGCATCAACTGCTCCCACAATCAAAATAAAACTCGAAATCGGTTCTTTGCGGTAGGCTGACCTTAAAATCCGAACAAATGCAGCATTCATCAGCGTTAATTCTACTCTCGTTTTGATTCAATCTTAGCGCTTGCAAAAAAAGGCGAAAACCCCAGCAACCTCTGCCGCTAGGATGAAACGCCTATCAACCCTTAGGGGGCTGATCAACAATATAATACTGCCTTGTACTTGGGCGACCTAGAAACCGGGTTTCTTGCTGCGATCTCTTATAGAAACCCGGTTTCTTTGCGTATGGCGCTAATTTAACCCCAGCCAGGATAGCACGCCTTGTCCAGTGACATATTCGATCAGCAAAGTCAGCGCAAAGCCGATCATCGCTGCTCTACCATTTAATCGCTCTGCGTACTCGTTGAAACCAAACTTCGGCTCTTCCAGTTTAGGAGTGACGGTTGGTTGCGGTTTAGTCGTTGGTTGAAATCCTTGTGCCATTTTTAAAGCCCTCTCCACAAAATTAACTAATTTGGTCGGTTAAGCTACCGACAAGAGGCACTGGCGGGTGTTAAGTTTTACCTGTCCTCTTGGGGTTTACTTAGCCTCGCCTATTTACAATTCTTTACAACATTTATTGTACAGGCAAGGTGGGGAAAAGGGGGAAAAGGGGGAAAAGGGGAAAAGGGGGAAGAGGGGAATTTGCATTCTCCTGAAGCTCCCCTGCTCTCCTGCTCCCGGATTCCCCCTTGTCTGCCACCTAAAAGAAATCGGTCTTAAGCTAGAAGTAGGGGTTTGGTAGAGGTTACAGATGGAAATTGGCGTTCCGAAAGAAACAAAGGATCAAGAGTTTCGGGTTGGGTTGAGTCCTTCCAGCGTGAGGGTGCTGCACGATCGCGGACATTCAATCAAAGTAGAAACAAGTGCCGGTGTCGGTGCTGGTTTTAGCGATGAAGATTATATCCAGGCAGGGGCGGAAATTGTCCCTACAGCAGCGGATGCTTGGAACCGAGAACTGGTAGTGAAGGTAAAAGAACCGCTCGCTCCAGAGTATCAGTTTCTGCAAAAAGGGCAGTTATTATTTACATACCTGCACCTGGCAGCAGTTCGCAGCCTTACCGAGCATCTGATCGATTGTGGCGTGACGGCGATCGCTTACGAAACCGTAGAACTGCCAGACGGCAAACTCCCCCTCCTCACCCCCATGAGCATCATCGCCGGACGCCTAGCGGTGCAATTTGGCGCCCGGTTTCTAGAACGCCAGCAAGGAGGACGCGGCGTGCTTTTAGGCGGCGTTCCCGGTGTTAGTCCTGGAAAAGTGACGATTTTAGGCGGCGGCGTTGTCGGGACGGAAGCTGCTCGCATTGCCGTCGGTATGGGTGCCAGAGTCGAGATTTTAGACGTAAACGTGGATCGTTTGGCATATCTGGAAACCCTATTTGGCTCCAGAGTCGAACTACTTTACAGCAACCCTACCACGATCGAAGCACTCGTTCCAGATACCGACTTGCTCATCGGTGCGGTTTTAGTCCCCGCACGCCGCGCGCCGATCCTAGTTACGCGAGCATTTGTGCAAAAAATGCGTCCCGGATCGGTAATCGTCGATGTAGCAGTCGATCAGGGTGGTTGTATCGAAACCATGCATCCCACATCCCACACCAACCCCACCTACATCGAGGAAGGCGTCGTGCATTACGGCGTCCCCAATATGCCGGGAGCAGTCCCTTGGACGGCAACGCAGGCACTGAATAACAGTACTCTACCCTATGTCCTCAAGTTGGCTAATTACGGCATAAAAGCATTAGAAATGGAACCTGCTTTAGGCAAAGGGTTAAACGTTCAAAACCACCAGCTAGTTCATCCAGCAGTCCGAGAAGTATTTCCAGATTTAGCCAAATCAGCTAATGGCTAATGGCTAATGGCTAATGGCTAATGGCTAATGGCTAATGGCTAATGGCTAATGGGTAATAGTAAAAAGGCTTTTTTGCCAGCTTACAGTCAACAAAGAGCAATTAGCAATTAGCAATTAGCCATTAGCAATTAGCAAAATCTAAAATTCCTTTTGACGCCGCTGTTGCCAGTACCACTGATACCAATCACTCGAACTGCGGACAGCTAGCCATAGTAAAAATAAGGCAATTAATCCTCCCTGTCTGGGGGCATCAAAAGCGAAAAAAACAAGGGCTATGCATAAACCGTCTTGGGCAAACACCAACCATAGGGGCAAACCCCGCAGTCTAAAAAACCAGCCGACTTGAACTAGCTGTAGTACTAAAGCTAATAAACCACCAGTTATCCCAATTAATGGGATTAACCAAGCAGCTAAGTCCTTAACTTCGGCAATAGTAATCCCCATCATTGCTCCCACAATCGGGCTGAACAATAATTCAACCGTTTGCAGTATCCGCTGTCCCAATAGCTTTTTGGAAGCAACCAGTTCCAAGAACGACCAACTGGTGAGGACTCCTACAAGGACTTGTGGATGAATCTGAGATAAAATTGGTACTTTAGACCAAAGCTCGTTCTGTAACAGCCCAATCAACAGTAGGGGTAGGGCAATTCTCCCCACTCCTACCGCAGCAGCAGCAGAAAGGGCGGCTAAAAGTTCAATCATAGTTGTGCGCTATCAACCAAACAGTGGACACTAGACAACTAGGACATTCACTGGATAGATAGCCAGCTTCAGTCCTATATGGACTACGTTAAGACGTTCATGACACCTCTAGGTGCTTTCCAGTTTAGAGCTTCTGTCGTTAGAAGTTAAACAGACGTATTTGGTTAAGTCAGTGCTTCTAGCCTAAAAAGCCCTCTTAACATTAGCGAGGAAAACTTTACCCCAGAAATGGGAGTTGGTGAGAGCAGGTTTCCATCAAAAGCCTGCTCTTAACCGATAGATATATGTACGCATTTTCCACTGTTGTCCCATTTTTCAGCAATTAGAGGCGTTGCGATCGCTTTACGTTTCAACGATTGGCAAGGGTACCCTCAGTTTTTAACTTAAGGCTGCTTCTCTCTTATCTTTAGCATAGCTTTTCCATCTTAGATATCTTCCATATCGCCCCCACATATGGTATGAAACTGGGATACCGTCCCAGAGGTTTTTAATGATTATCGCTATACAAATACTGGTACTTATCCTAATTATTGGTTCTATCATCTTTTATCTGGCCTGTGCTGTATGTACCCGCCAGTTTTTTGCCCCTACCGAGTCAGTGACGGAAAATCAGGATGCACCTGTATCGATTTTAGTGCCGGTGTGTGGCTTGGATGAAGGGGCGTGGGAAAATTGGTCAGCTTTTTGTCAGCAGAATTATCCAGATTACGAGGTACTGTTTGGGGTGATGGATGTCCAAGACCCTGCTGTCTTTGTCCTCAAACAACTCGTGCAGACGTTTCCCGACCGTGCGCAACTTTTTGTCGGGTTGGCACCTCGCGGAATTAACCATAAGGATAGCAACTTGAGCTATCTGTTAGAGGAATCGAACCACGAAATTATTATTTTTGCCGATAGCGACATTCGCGTCAATCCCGATTATATTCGTACCGTGACTGCGCCTTTAGCCGATCCGGAAGTTGGTTTGGTGAGTTGTGCTTTTGTCGGGTACGATCCTCAGTCTGTGGGTGCTGCAATCGCATCCTTCGGTCGCTGTGTTGATTTTATACCCAGTGCTTTGCTCGCAAGGGTCTTAGATGGGGGTTTTCGGTTCGCCGTCGGTGCAACAATAGCTACCCGTAAATCAACCCTGGCTAACTTTGGCGGGTTACACCTCAACCGCATCGGGTCAGATTATAACTTGGGGAAGCGGGCTGCAATGGCAGGGTATCGAGTGGAATTCTGCCGCTATGTTCTGGAGTCGGATACAGGACGCGAGAGTATCGGCGAGGTGTTTCAGCGAGAGTTGCGCTGGGCAAGAACAATTCGCTACAATCGCGGTTCTCAGTACTATACGATGGCGTTCTGTTACGGGACAGTGTATTGCTTGCCCCTGTTGATTGTGTCGGGATTTGCTGAGTGGGCAATCGCGCTAACCCTAGTTACACTGGTTATCCGTTATACCCAATCTCTGGCAGCAATTTTCAGTATAGGATGTTCTAAACTTATACCTTGGCTGTGGTTGCTACCTTTGCGGGACTTACTCAGCTTTGCCGTTTGGGCAATGGGTGCATTTGGACAAGGCGTATACTGGCGGGGAAGGCGACTGCGAGTGATTGAGGATGGTCTTTTAACGCAATGGGAATAAGATATTGCAGATTTTAGATTTGAGATTTCAGATTTTAACTACTCGTTTCCCGCCGGAAGAATACCTATTAAATGAACCGCCATAGACGCGCAGCGGCTTCCCGTAGGGTAGAAGCCAAGGACGCCAAGAAAGAAGAGAGAGACAATATTGGTAATGTTCTAGGGGGTAGGTAATAAATCTGAAATCTGCAATCTGCAATCTTAAATTTCCTCAATCTCCCAGGATATCGTTATAGACCTCCAGCAAGTATTTTGGCTGGAAAACGGTTATGACGTAACCTGTAAAAATCAGTGCCAAGGCGCTGATAACGATGGGAATGGCAAGGGGTAGATAAATGAATTGACGGGGGTTATTTGCCCACATTTTCTTGACTCGATCTGAGAAAACTTCTAACTTGCCATTGAAGCTGGTCATGGGGTCGCGCTCTCTTGTTTGGGCCGCAGCTTTTGCTTTAGCTAACAAGCGATTTTGCCAGTAATAATCGTGTCCGATTAACAAAAAACGCCAGAAAAAGTGAGATAAGCCATTAGGCGGGGCGTGAGTTGCCCTCGCTTGCGATTGGTTCCAAATAATGTAACCAGCATTTTGCAAGTTGCGGGCATGAATGACGCAGTTACCGCGATAAAGGGGTAAATCGGTAGGAATGGGATTACTCAGGAGAAATTCGCGGCGAAAAGCTACATTATTGAGGAAATATTGAGAAGTTGGGGTGAGGGTTTTGTGTCCGGAATGTTGGGGGAAAATATAGGTCAGCGCCATGGCAGTGCCGTAAGCACCTTTAGAGAGCGTCATTGTTTCTCCGGCAACAATTTGGATATCCTCTCCTGCGGTAAATGCAGTGAGGATACTTCTCAACCAGTTAGGTTGGTAAATGCAGTCTGAATCAAAATAAACTACGATTTCCCCTGTCACTAATTCGGCACCCAGCATCTTGGCTTTGTAATAGCCAGTCGCTAATTGAGTGTGGTGAACTTTAATCCAAGGATACTGTTCGCATAGATGCTCTAGTATGTGGGTGGGAGTGTCACCGCTATCGATCAGCAAAACCTCATTCGCACAAGTGGGCGAAATGTCTTGATTTGCCAGCGTTTCTAAAGACTTAAATAAACCCTTAAGATCGGCATTTGCTAAATTTTCCGTCTCTAAGATCAGCGAAAAACTGGGTAACTGTGTGTTTAGCGGTGTTTGTATTTGTTCCATATGTTACTTTTGCTCGCAAGCACGATAGGCCAAATTTGATACTGCCACGGCTAGGCTTCGCGGTCATCCGTGGGATTCTTGGTTCCAAGAGAAAACTTGTCCTCACAGGCATGAGGCAATCAAGATAGCGGTTTCCTCTCCCCAAGCGTTTCCTGCTCAAACAGGACCCAGGCAAAAAAACAAGGGTGATAGGAAAAATCGTGGGTTTAGAGGCGCTCGATTGACGCATCACCTTTGTTTTTGGCCCCGCGTGCGTAAGTCCTGTCTTTGACAGCCTTTGTCGGGTAGTTCTGGGGCATTGCTGCCCCAGAACCCCCTAAGAACGGCTCGTGAAAGTTTCCCTTCCAGCCGCTATAGCTATCTACAAGGCATTTGCGTGAATTTACTGATGGCAGTATGCGTGGAATAATTCTAGGTTTTTGTCTGTATCAAGTCCACCCTGACTTCTCGGTATTTTGTCGTGCTTGTGCAGTTCTTCCCCGTTGTCTAAGGATTCTCCGCCGGATCGGCAGACATGGTTTTGGATTTGGGCAAGTTTTTGTAGCGAGAACGAATCGCATTTAGATTTTACTACGCACAACGCCGTTTTAATGGCGAAGTCTTTACGCTGGCGGGAAACTTTTAGATGCAGTCGTCCTAGTAAGCCAACTGCTTTTTTGCGGTTGTTTGAACCTTTTTTCCTTTTGGAAACACGGCGCTGCAACGTATCACAAGCTTTTTCGGACTGACGCAGGTGACGGGGATTCTCTACCTTCCAACCTTGAGAATCGGTGTAGAAAGCTGACAATCCGACGTCGGACCCAATTGTTTTACCAGTAGGTTGAATGCTGATATTACGTTCTGAATCTATCACCAACTGAATGTAATATCCATCGCTACGACTCACAACTCTGACACGCTTAATCTGGTCAACTTAGATATTGTACAAGTCATAAAGCCACCTGCTTTGTCAGGTGGCTAGTAAAAAATGGCAGATGACGAACTAGGTAAGCAAAGTTGTTGCCGAAGTTCTGGGGGAATGGCTTCAAAATGTTCTAAGAAAAAATTCATCAACGCGAGGTGACGCAAGTCGTGCGGTTGGGGATGGCGGTGGTTGTCTCCAAGGGCAAACCAGCGACGCACAGTAGTAACGGAACGAGAGCAAATGAGAGCAATCGCTTCTTGTGGCACATCCCATTTGGCGTAGAATTCCTGCGGAGTCATCGCCAGTTCGCAGTAAGCGTAAAGCTGAATGATTCGTTGTTCTCGCTCCGTAATCGGGCGAGTCGGCTTTGCGCTGACTCACAGGATGAAGGTTTGTTTTAGTCCCCTTGCGGGGAAGTGGTGAGAACTGAATCAACTGTTCAATCACCATACTAGAGGCGTGTTTCCATCCCCTTGCGGGGTAAGTTTAAAAACTGCTAAAAGTCGTTGAGAAACTTAAACTCTCTAGTCTTTTAAATCATAGCTGTCATTTTGAGAAAAGTCAAGCCATTATTAGCAAAAGACAAGGGGCAGGAATATTATAGTTTCCTGCCCCTTGTCTTTTGTTTCTGGATACTACTGAGTTGCAGTTAATCGAACTGAGCAAGAACGATTTCCTTGTCAGGGAAATTAGCTACTAATTTTAGACTGCCACCAAGATCCTGGATGTAGCGAGAGAGGGTAGAGACTTGAATATCTTCTGGGTTATCCAGGTCAGAAAAAGCAGACTCAAAAGTGCTGAGGTCTTTTTCCAAATCCTCATCTGTATAACCCAAAGACTTTCGCTGTTCCAAAAGGGTAAGATGGAGTAACGCGAGTTGATCGCGAATTTTGTTTCTTGCTCTTCGCTCTGGTGTCATCCGATTTCGCAATTCACTAAAAGGCTTTGTTTTCATATCAATCCTTCATTTTAAAATATCTTTATTATTCTCTGAAGCAAGGAAGTAGCAACAAAAAATAGAGTTGTTTCAGTCAGTGCATTTAACCTTTCTGATGCTGCCGTCTTCCTTAAGGTCTAAAACTTCCACCTTGACTACTTGACCTTCGGAGAGAAATTGTGCCTTTTTTGGTTCTTTTTCAGTCAATTTAATCGTTCCCAGAATTTCATATGTCACCTTATTCCCTTTTACGGCAGTAACCTTGGCTTCTAAGATTTGACCAATGGTAAAATTATGAGCGCTAATGACTTCAGCGATTTCTGCTTGACGTGCTGACTCGATGACTGGGGCGGTAATTTCTCCAATTGGTTCGGCATTTTGTTGGTAATAGCGCATTAAACGAGATGCCCAACCCAAAATTTGCAGCATCATGGGGGCATCATTTTGATAAGCTTTTAGGTATTGGCTGCAAGCTTTTTCCATGCTTTCGTAATATTCAGAAGTTCGCTTGCTATGTCCGATGTGTCTGCCATTCTTTACCAGGGTTTTGAGATAATCAAAAAATTTGGTTCCAGCATTTTCTTGATGAACAAAAGCGCGAAGGTAAGCGATCGCTTTCCCCAATTCGTTCGCATCGGCATTCTCTTTAACCAGAGTTTGCGCGATCGCATGAGCAATTTGCCATTGCACTTCTGTCAGAGATTGGGCAAAAAATTCAACTGTCATAGTTGGGCATCTCTCAGGGTTAGTACATATTTTCTGGAGGTTCTCGATCTGTGGGATATTTCAGCACCGCAGCTAACTCCTGCAACTGCTGAGATTGAACTAACTGTTGTCGGTGTGCTTCTGCGATTGCTTTTTGCATCATCTGTTGCAGTTGGTTTCCTGCAAGTTGAGTTGGTTTTGACTCGTAGGATAAATAGCGCTCGCGCAAATTAGGAGGTTGTTCTAGCAGCGTTATTTCTACCGTCATCGTTCCCATTCCAATCGGTTTACCGCCTCCCACTTTTAAAGCAATAGGATATTTTGGTTGATCTTGTCCTAATACAATCAACAGCGTTCCGAGTTCAGCTTGGGTTAAATTTCGATAATGCAATCGAGTCGTAAAAACAAATTCCTTCACCGCTTGTTGGATGGGAAACCCTTGTTGCTGTCCTTTATCAACCGCTTTAATTGTATGGTAATAAAACTTGCGCCCTGCTACTTTACCTTGCTTAAAATAGTTATGCTTAGCTTCAGAACGCGGACGATATAAAGAAGGTATAAAACCCGCCCGAAAACCCGCCGATTTGCAGCGAGCATCGGTAAAATGAATTAATCCTTGCCAATCCATCGCCCCAAATACCCGACTTGCAGGACACAAACGCTGTTTATCTCTACAGGGTAAACGTTCGGGCGGAATGTCGTTTTTGTATCTTGGCGTAATCACTGCCAAGGTACTATTTGTAATCGCTTCATACACCGACCGCACCACACCCTTAAGCGAACTACCGGGAATAATTAATTGTCCCTCAGTTCCCTGCATCATTGTTTTAATCAAGGGAATACTTTTTTGTCCCACATCGCTTCCCATCACCACAACACCCGTTGCAACGTGGAGTGCTGTTTGCACTTTTAAAGTCAGGTGTAAAATTCCGTGACAGCGGTTTTCATGATATTTATCCTGCCCAATAGGTTGCTGTAATTGCGGTCTTTCCTTCGGGAAAGAAACCATTGCGTAGGGTTTGGGCGCAGGCGTTTCAGAGGATTGATTAAACGGGCGAGGTCGTTGAGTTGTCATTGCGGCATTTCCACAGTTAGAGCAACAAAATGCACGGTTGAAGTATTGGCATCAATAAAATAGCGTTGCGCTAATTTAGGTTTGTTTGTTTGGGTTTTATCTTCGGAAAATCTGGGAGCGAGACTTTCGGGGTAAATGAGCGATCGCGGAAAGCGAGTTTCATCGGTACGATAGCCATAAGCGTCTCGCTGTTGGGTTTTCCAGTTACCATCAATCGCAGTAAATCCCGCTGTTTCTCCGTTGTTTGATAGGATTAGAACGGTGTATAAACCAGGTTTTTGTTGTTTCCAGCGTAGTTCGCGATCAAAATTAAACATCTGTCCTTCTGGACTTGGAAACTCTTCCGGCAATTTCTCCAAAATTCCGCTAACTGCGTGAGGCCATCTCAAAAAATAATAGCCAGGTTGATGAGACATTGATTGCAACAGTTCTCTCAACTCTTCCTGTGTAAAAAGTTGTTCGCTAACACCAACAAAAGCATTCATACAACTTCTAACCTCCGACGCCAAGAACGAACCGATCTCATAAATAAATCTTGCACTTGTACATCTCCTTGCCATTGCAACTCTACCCCACAACCGAGAGGCATTGAGTTAGCAATAACGGGGGTTTCTTGTTCATCATCAGCAGGAAAACCGTAACGTTCTCGTTCGTCTGGTTCTAGAAAAACTCCCGCACCTAACAGCAGATTATTAGGCCATTGTTTTTGTGCGCCGATGCTGCAAATTTGTTCGTTTTCTAACACGCAACCGGGATATCGCACCAGGGCTGAATTAAGTTTGATTTCAACCATTCCTAAACCGCGAGATTTAGCAAACCCTAAACCAAACCAACCTTCATTTAAATCTCGCAATACTAAACCAATTAATCCTAATTGAGCTAAAGAGAAATTCTTCAGGTGAATTTTGGTCTTAAATTCGCCACTCGTGCAAACTTGGTAGTTAAATAATGCCCCTGGTATAACCGAACCAAATACCCGGTCAATTGCTACGCCATTGCGTTCTTCCAATTTCAACTGTTTGGAGTCAACTGGATAAGCATCTTCAATTCTAATCCGACTAGCAATAGCAGTATTGCCAAACATTTGGTCTGTAAAGGAAGATTGCCGATAAATTTCTCTGGGATCTGTAATGCTATCGAGATATTTCAGTTCGTCAAGATTGAGCGGGTTACTTGCCCAAAGAGTGTTAGGATTGTTTGGTTTGCGATCGCGTCCTACAGTCCTAACAATTCTCTCAGCATGAGCGCGAATTGCTCCTTTCAAAGAACTTCCCGGCAAATAAATCGAACGTCCCCCCGCGTGGTAAGTTTCGACAAATTCCATATCGGGTTTAGTCGGATCTGCTCCTTCTTTGCCCGATTTAATTAAAATGGGGCCACAAGGTAAGATGCTAATATCGATTGTGCATTGGTTAACAAATCGTTTGTGCATGATTTAAGTTGGCTCGATTGTTAGTAATTAAGCAGCTGCTAATTGATTTAGCTGCATTTCACATTGTTGGAAAATATAGTTGACAAGAGCAAATAGGCGATCTATTTCCTGAATAGAATATAAAGCCTGTTGATGCGTAAACTTCTGATTTTCAAGTTTGCCAAACTCCCATCCTTTACCATTAGAAACAATCCCAAAAATAGTAACTTTTAGTTCATCATTCAATTTTTGGGCTGCAATCATTTCAGCTAGACACTGCGCCCAGCCTTCGTCGAATTTGTCTTGCTTAGCCTCAACTAACAAGAAATATGGCTTGTCAAAAACGAATTTTCCCAAAGGAGAACGTTTAGCCAAAATATATTCAGGAAAACCACAAAGATTCTGGTCGTAGGTAAGAGACTTATGGCTCCATAAAACAAACTTACTATAATAAAGTTTCCAAACTTCTTTGAGAACTGGATATATCAAATTTTCGCAAACAGCAAACTCTGAATTGTCTACAACTGCTTCTCGCATCATAAATTGTAAGTCTTGCCGAAAATAGTCAGAAATACTAAATTCGGCTTCTCCCATAAAATTACCTTCGGTGTAAGTTACCTGAAATTCTTGTAGAACTTCACCGATATCTTTGTAATTACTGAAACCCATATTTACCTCCTATAAGCAAGTTCGTGTTTTATGCTTGAGTTGTTTGAGTGTTAGATACTTGAGAGATTTTATTGTTCAGATGCTCGATGAGTTTTCCTACCCATTCATCTTTGTAGTCAGCAGCATCTTCGTAGGCGGTTTCATCTTCTCTGACTAGCTTTTGTAGGTATTCTAACAAAAATTTTGGATTGCCTTCAACATCAATCCAGCGCATTTTGTCAATTTCCAGTTTAACAACGCCTAAACCGCGCGATCGCCCGCCACCCAATGGTATTTGTTCTGTCTCAAATTGGTGCAATCCGATTGTTAATAAACCCAGTTCCCAATCCTCAGCATTTTCCACAACAGCTTTAAATTCAAAAGGCGTTCCTGCTGGCACAACTTGGAAATCATATAATTTCCCATCAGCAGCAGTTTCGGTATCTCGATCGATAGAAACCCCATCTCTTTCTTGATATTGTCCGAACCAAGCATCAGGTTGTACAGTTAAATCTCGTACTTGAAATTTACTTGCTACCCAAGGAGAACCAAATAAACAAGAAACCAAATCTGTTTGGTTCAGAATCGCTTTTGTGAGATCGAGATCGTTAGTATTTTGCTCTTTCAGTTCTTTCATTTCCTTGGAAGTAATCGACCACTCATCCTCAATTGCGGGGTTAGCGACGAGTTTGCGATCGCTTCCCACAATACCACGTAGAAAGCTTTCTACGCGCGATCGCAACGCACCCTTAAAACTCGACCCCGGTATCAAAGGTCTACCCAAAGCATCTTTAATCACAGGTAAATCCGATCCAATTGGTTCAGTAGAACGACCTGCACTGATGCGGAGTGCAGTTACAGTCCAGAGAGTTCCTGCGATCTCCAGTCTATTTTTGAATGTGTCAAACATAAACTTACCCAAATAATTAAATTAATTCAACATTAACCAGCTAAACACATCTTGTGCAGATAGCTGTAGCGTATTTTCCAAAGAACTCAAAACAGGCAGCATATCGCCATCTTGCTTAATTTCCGGTTGTTTTCCTGGTTTAAATATCATTACCAGTTTCTCTTGAGGATCGATTAACCATCCCAATTCTGTACCGCGATCTAAACAGAATAAAATATTATCAATGACGCGGGTTGGGCTTTGTTCTGGCGATAATATTTCTATCGTCCAATCTGGATGGATTTCAAAGCTATTCTCAATTTCTCCATTAGCATCTAGAGGAATTCGCTGCCAGGAAAAAACAGTTATATCTGGGATAATTGATCTGCCGCCAAAGGTACAGCGCAACTCTGTAAAAGCACGAGCTATACGTTGAGGAATAGCAACTTGATTGATTGTCGGTGCTAAAAAAGTTTGGACGGCACTATGTTTTCCTTTTGGCATGGGTTTTTGGTATATGTTTCCGTTGATGTATTCACTAGCAGGTTTGGTTTCTGGCAGTTCCAGAAATTCTGATAAGGATAGTTTAGGCGGAGATTGGATTGAGGTCATAGTTGTGAGTAATTTTAACTAACGGTATTTTGGAGAATGGAGAAGCGATCGCAATAATTAGGGGTTGTCATTGACATAATCATGTTCTCCATAATGGCGCAGGTATAGCTTGCGGTCTTTGGTAATACAACTGACTCGCCAACCAGTATTTTTTATGTAAAAGTGATCGATTTGATTCTTTTTTACTCCTCCTTCACATTTTTGTCCTCCTTCATATCTAGTAAAGTGCAACCTAGAATCAAACCGAGTGGTGTCTCCATTAAATTTGAGCATTGAACCAGATACTTCAGCAAGTACCTCGTGCAATTCAAACTTTTTTTGAGCGTTGACATTATTTTTTTGATAGTCTTTGACAAAAGACTTTTCATAAACCAAGCAAGGAAATTCTAATAAATCTTGGGCGAGAAGTTCCCGTTTACAGTTATTCCAAGTCAGTTTTCCCCAGTTGCTCAGCGTTACTTCTTCGCCAACTACAAATATCAAAGTTTCAGGGACATTCTGAAGTTCTGATAGTTTAACCGAAACGCCTACTTCTGAAGCCATCAGAGCAAATTCAACTGGCTTGATTGCTGATTTATCAACTTGTATCGGTAAACGAGGAATTGTAATAATGTCTCGATTCCCTTCAAAAATGTAAATAATTTCATGAGCGTAAAACATGCCAATGGTGTTAGCGAATCCTTGAATCGCTTTGAAGCCACCAACTAAGTTAAAACAAATTTGATAACCACTATCTTTATAACCAGGAACAATATTATCAATCCAGTTCAAAAGTTCATCAATACCGTTGGTAAAAACTTCAGTGCTGCTTGCTGAGAAACCTTTGGGTATATATATATTAACATTTAAACCCTGTTTACGCAGAAACTCTTCTAGCATTTTTGCGGTAACTTGGTCTTGTGCTGTGTCGCTAGCAATTAACCAATGAATATCTTGACTACCTTGACTTAATTGTTCTTTGTATAAGCCATAGATGCCATTCAATTCAGCGCTAGCATCTCTGATTTCGATGGTATTAGCATTATTAAGCTTGTCTTCAGCCCTGTGCTTTAATTCCTGAATTATATCTAAAACTTCAGGGTAAGATTGACTAATCTGTTTGTGAGTAAGATTAGCAGTTTTTTTTAACATATCTTCCCAACCTTTTGGATCGCGTCGCTCGCGGATTTCATTGGTTAGTAAACTCGTGCCAACAGTTGAAATAACTAGACGAGGCATAATTTATCTCCTTTTTGATACTTGGTCGCTCTTGATATTTATTGATTTGGCTTACTTTCACCTACTAAAGCTGTATGCTCACGCGCCAGATAGCCTAGATAGAGTTGGGCAAGTTTAAGGTGAATATTTTTTTCGAGCTTCTCTCTATTTTGATGATCTTCCAAATAAGGAGCTAAAGAATTACCTTTTGGAATAGCCCTTCTCAATCGTTCCACAATTTCACGAGCATCTTGGCTCAAGTTATTTAGGTCATCAACTACTGCTTTCGCAAATAGTTCATTATCCTTGGAATTTTTCCAAATTGGACTTGACTCTTTACGCCCGACTTGATAACGAATATAGTTTTTGAGCACCTCAAGTGAGGAGCTAGGTTCAGTAGCAACAGCAAGAACATTTCTAAAGGGAGATTTTTTATCTTTGCTGGCAATTGAGAATTTTTTAGCTATCGGTATTACTTTTTCGCATATTATATCATCCATTTGGTTACTAAGTTCCCGTTCAAGTCTTAATGCTAATTGTTCTCTTAAGAAGAGATCTAGAAGTTCATCCATTTCTAAACTGCCTCCTCACGCATAATTAAATGAAATTCATCACAAACTCGAATCTGACCAAAGCCTTCACAAGTGCGATCGCCTACTCCCCTAACTTCCAAATCTCCTAATTTTTCCATCCATAGTTTCGCCTGAGCTGTACTAAATAAATAAACTCCTCCCTTATTTGTAATCAACTCCACATCCTTCATCAATCCCCAAGCAGAATTCCAACCAGATAGATAGTCATAACTACTGTAAGCAGCGTGGAGTTTCAAAGATGAATCGCTGACTCCGGCAAACTCCTGAAGCATATCTTCTGAAATAACAGTAGTGCGTCGCCAATTTTCTTTTAATATAGCATCAGATTGTAGATCGATAGTGAAATAAGTGCGATTTTGTAGTAAATCTTCTAGAGGTTGTTTATAAATTTCTTTCCATTCATTCCATCGCCGAGCCAATTTATCATGAAACTCCTTGAGTCTATCTTCTACCAATGGCTTAACAGCTTTTGCCTCTACAGGCGACTTGGCTGTAATTTTAACTCGCCCTAATCCCCGTGAAATTGAACCTCCTAATCGCAAATCTTCCTGGTGATTATTGATAAAGTTTTGTAGAGAATTGGCGAGTTCATCAGCGACTATAATTGCCCCAGAATAGACAACAGGTTTTTCTTTCTTGCCTTTACTCTTAGACTCATTCAAAACTTCAATACTGTAAAGTACCCTTTCTTCTGATGTTGCTCTGCGGCGATTAATACCAACTCTTGTGAGCAAACGAGTAGTTGCATAAAAACTGTAGTATTCTTCATTATATTCGCTGTAAAAGCCAGTGAAAGCGTCAACTCGATCTCCATCATTTGGACAATTGGGATCGTAAAGCTGACCAAACCTTTCAGCACAGAATCGATCTATTAGTGTATCGAAAACACCATTTTTTTCGGGCGTAAATCCCGGCTTTCTTTTGGAACTGAGTGCAGTATTAGGTAAGACTTTGATATTGTTATGAATGACAATATCATCATCAATATTCAAACTTGCAGGATAGGCATTTTGGAAAATTGCTGGATTATCTCCCAAAAACAAACTGTGAAAATTGTCGCTAGCAGTAATAGGTGTATTAGCTCGTTTTAGTATGTAATCTGCAACTGCTCCTCGAATCACTGTACCGGGAATGTAGCTTTCTGCTTCACTTATCGATCCACCTGGTTTTTGTCTGCCAATTGCTAAAGGAGATAGGGCTTTAATTTCTAAATTAATCTTTTTCATTTCTCATCTCCTTTTGCTAGAAAATCCCATGCTGCTTGTGACAAAGTTATGTCAGGAAATTCCCAATGCAGCCATCCTAAACCAGCAGATTTACTACCACCTAAAGCATGAATATGTCGCAATCCAGCTAAAATTAATGCTCCGGCGTAATCTGGCGTATCAGATAGGTGAATGTGTCCTGTAAAGTTTAGTTGGGCATTTGCTGGTGAAGTTTCTAGAAGGTAAAGTTTTTGTTCTTCAGCTACGCGACGGCGGCGATTGATTGTGACACCTGGGCGCAATACTTCTGGTAAGTTTTCTGGATCTTCGGTACAGATTAAGTCATCAAATAAGATGCGAGAAGGCAAAACTGGATTGCCGAATATTTGACAAATTAGGCAATGTTTCCCCTCGTAACCTGGTACTTGATATTCCGGGCGATCGAAGTTTTCGGTTAAACCTGCTCTTTGAGGACACATGGTTTGAGGATTGGGAGAATAACAAACCGCCCAACGCAAACCTCTGGCAATCTTTTCGCACTCGTGGCGCAATCGACCTTTAATTTGAGAGGCAGGAATTAGTAAATTTCCTTCTGAATTGCGAACAATTGGTTTATCAGCTAGGGAACCAGAAGAGCCACCTGCACCAACGCACAAAGCTGAATCTATTATAGCAGTAATTTTGTACGATGTCAGCTTAGAGTTTGATAATTCGTCAAGATAAATCACGATTTAACCTCCATTTTCGCTGGCTCTGATTCTAAGATATTGTCATCTTCAGTGGCAACAAATTCATATAAATCTACCATGTCTCGCCAAATGGTTTCGTAAAATGGATCTTCAGGATTTTTTGGATCTAATTTGCCATCGTCGTACATCCAAGGAGCAAGATTGCCTTCATTACTTTTCGCTTGACACCAAGCTTCTTCAAACTGTGTTTGCAATTCTTGTTTTCCTTGTTTCAATCGCGTGCGGAAATAGCGATAGTTGAGAATAGCTGTATGCTTTCCTCGTTCTAATAAACTGCGAATTTGGTAGAGTTGCGATTTGGGAAATTTAGCGGTTTTCAAAGCTTCGATGGAGGCGATTAATCCTCCTAGTTCGTGCAATGTATAAGGAGTAGCATAAAGTTTGAGGTTGGGTTTGATTTTTTTGAACAATGCTTCTTGGCGAAATGCTTTCACATCCGATGAAATCATCGTCACAGATTTTAGTGCCATTACATCTACCGTTCCCCCACAATATCCTGCTTTTTTGAGCTTTTTGGCTCGTTCTTTGGCTGATTTCAGTAATTGATCGACGAAATCTTTGGCGTAGTATATAGGGGTATTAGATGCCGCAATCAGTACGCCGCTGGAGGTGCTGAGTTGGCATTTGGAAGGGGGAGCGTCTGTAGGTTTGTAGCGATGGATTTTTTTCGGATCGATGGGTTTATTAGATCGTTTGATTTGATAGTTTCCCTTGATTTGTTCTGCGGGGGTTGGATTTTCTACTAATGGCTGTTGCTTGAGTAAAATTTGTTCAAATCTTTCGCCGATTAGTTGAGCGATCGCCAACGCTTTATCTGCTGGTACAATCAGGAAAATATCATCCCCTCCAATCGTAATAATCTCAAACGGATGGACTAGATCGCCGTTATCAAGTGTAGAGTCTTCATCGTTAAAGTTTTGCAATTTGTGGGGATGCAAACTCTCTGCTAATGCTTGGTAAACAGCATACTCTGTCGCTAATTCGACATCTCTACTAAACTGCTGATATTCTTGGGGAGTGCGAATCTTTTGAATATAGCCGCCCATATTGTTGCCGTCGGCATAGATATAGGCAATAAACCCTTTACTAGCATTTGCTATATGGCTGAGGGTTTCGGCAATTTCAACTTTGTTGGGGTTAAAACTTTGATAGTATTTCTGTTGTAAAGTGGGATTTTTTTGCAGAAAGCGATCGAATCTATCTACCCAGCCTTCTACTCTAATACTTTGCCACTCTAATTGAGCGTTTTCGTACCAATTAGGAACTTGAGGCGAACCTTTTTTGGCTCTGTAACCCACTAAATGTTTCCGCGCCGATGTTTCGGAAAAATGCGTTTCTCTGGGTAATTCTGGCGGTTGAACTAATCTTACTGCTGAACGGCGATCGCTTCCATCTCGCATCAGGTAAGGATGGGTTTCAAACATGGGTGGATAGCGACGGCTAGGACGATTGTTGCGATTGTTGCCACTCCGCCTTTGATTAAAAAGAACCGCTAATTTAGTGGCGATTTCGTTAAAGCTCTTTCTATCTGCGAAAGCTTCTTCAACCGATACAGGTGATTCACTATCTTTCTCAGTTTTACTATTGTCTATATTGCCAAAGTAAGCCTGAACCAGCGGTTTTTGATAGTTCTGGCGATACCAATCTAGCCAAAGGGTTTCTTCTATTGACTCTTTTAACAATCCAAAGCGGATTTCTAGCAGTCTAAATGTATCTCCCACTGCACAGGAGTTTGCCGTCAAAGTTTCTTCTGTGTAGCGTTTTTCAATCGCATTAGCTAGGTCATCAACAAATGCCGCCGGACAAAATGCCAGTATATTACCGCCGGTTGAATAAATCACCAGTTCTGGAATTAGTGCTTCTGAAATTTGGGGCTGGTTGGGAATGGTATTATTAAGCCAGTTTTTAACATCAATGCACTGAGCGTTGTAGGTGTTTGAGTTTGGTTGGGGATTTTTGTTGAAAAAAGCTGGCAAATCAATTAAATTGATTCTGTCTAGTAAGGCAGATGCACCGCGAACATCCTGGATTTTGGCGGACTCAAATACATATTGCTTAATTTTGGTTGCTCCACCATAAACTAAACCGATACGGGTGGTTTGCTGCCATAAATTTTGATATTTATCTTTGAGTTCAGTTAGGGTTTTAGGGAAGTAATCTTTGGGAATAGCTTGCAGTTGCCGTACTTGCTCAACAATTGCTTTTACGTTCTCTGGAACTTGTGCGTCATTATGCAAAGCATCTCGCATTTGCTGCAACACAGCTAGTTCAAATTGAGGTTGACGCTGTTCTCCCCAAGCAAGACACCAGGAAAGCGCAATTGTCATCGATTTGTCTGAGTCAATCATATTAGGGTTGCGGCTAGTTTGAGTTAGAGTAGGCGTCCCATCACTCTTTTTAGTGTTGTGCCATTATGGCATAGCCCTGGAAGTAGACTCTTCCAAAAACAGAATGATGTTTGGATCGCCTGGATGAATTTGATAGACGCAACGCCTGAACAGTGTTTTCGTCCCCTTGCGGGGTGATGTTAATGCAAACTACCTTCAGCCAGTTTGACGCGATCAGCTACACCCTCACGTTTCCGTCCCCTTGCGGGGTGATGTAAGTGGAAAGGTGATATTTAATGACCGTTAAGAAAGCTGCGAAAAAGGTTTCCGTCCCCTTGCGGGGTGATGTAAATGTAAAGCTCAGGGACAAGCTCCACCTGTACCAGAAGCTCCGCCAGTTTCCGTCCCCTTGCGGGGTGATCTAAGTGGAAAGGCCGCAATATTTTGCGTTCCATTTCGATGAGCGCGTGTTTTCGTCCCCTTGCGGGGTGATGTGGATGTAAAGTCCAGCCAGCATTATGCGGCCATGCCGGTGGCTCGTTTCCGTCCCCTTGCGGGGTGATGTGGATGTAAAGTCGATCTGCTGGAGCATTCCGGAACGCCTGAATGGCTCATCCGTTTCCGTCCCCTTGCGGGGTGATGTGGATGTAAAGTGCTAACAGTGCTTTGCCACGTGTCAAGCGAGCCGTTTCCGTCCCCTTGCGGGGTGATGTGGATGTAAAGCCGATTTTGCACGGATGTGCCAAAGTCAGCACCTGGGTATCGTTTCCGTCCCCTTGCGGGGTGATGTGGATGTAAAGTGACCAACCGCATCCTGGATCTGGCCGACATCCGTTGGTTTCCGTCCCCTTGCGGGGTGATGTGGATGTAAAGGTTGCGACCAACGCAGGGGTGCGGTTTGAAGTCTCCTGCGGTTTCCGTCCCCTTGCGGGGTGATGTGGATGTAAAGGATACCATATGACTCCTCAAAGGGTTTCATTCTGTTTCCGTCCCCTTGCGGGGTGATGTGGATGTAAAGCGCAATTTGTCTCCTGTTGCAAAAAGCGCCGCCCAAGTTTCCGTCCCCTTGCGGGGTGATGTGGATGTAAAGGCACCCAAGCCCGAGCCGCAAACCGGCAAACTTGGGATCTCGTTTCCGTCCCCTTGCGGGGTGATGTGGATGTAAAGTGTTTAATTTTGAAGGTATTCAAGTAGAAGAAACCGTTTCCGTCCCCTTACGGGGTGATGTGGATGTAAAGAAAAACATGGCTCAAGATTTTTGCCAGCACGGCGTGGTGTTTCCGTCCCCTTACGGGGTGATGTGGATGTAAAGTACTTTATTGTTATAACGCTAGGTTAGTTTTTTACCGTTTCCGTCCCCTTACGGGGTGATGTGGATGTAAAGATTTCGTCCAGGAAGCCTTACCAGGACTGGGTTTCAGGCTGCAAATCGACACAGGTATATTTACCATGTCAATTATTGCGGGGTCATTTGCAATAAACGGAAAAATCAAAGCTTGAAACCCAGACTGTGTAAGCAATCGACACACTTCAACGAAGTTATGCAGTTTTCAAGGATCGGGGGAGGTGTGTCGATGACACGATACCAAATAAGTTAGGGTAAACAAGAGAAATTTGTCAACCCCCGGAAGAGAGAAAGTTTGGTGGCAGTTTGGGGCGCGGCACTGAAGTGCCTACTACGAACTGTGCGGCACTGAAGTGCCTACTACGAACTGTGCGATCGCACCATTGCGATCGCATCTCCTACCCCGCTACGGCAAAGACTTGCTCTGCGGTTATTTCTAAGCTTGGGAAAGTTAGAGAAATAAGTAACAGCATAGTGAAAAACGCATCTATAGCGATCGCTAGTTCTGATACATGGGAACAGAAATGCTATAAAGATTAATAACTGACAATTTTTTAGAAATCCATGAACTGGAAAATTTACGAAGCAAAACAGAAATTTTCTGAACTTATCGATGCCTCAGTTGCAGAACCTCAACTGATTTACGATCGAGACAAACTGGTAGCAGCCGTGGTAGAAGCTGAAATCTTTCAGGAATTCTTAGTTTGGCAGCAACAGCACCGTAAACCTTCCCTGGCAGATGCTTTTGCCCAATTGCGTCAGATTTGTGCAGAGGAAAATTATAATCTAGAAGTTCCTGCTCGTGAAGATCGTGCCAATTCGTTTCTAGATAGTCTCTGTGACATTTCTTTGTGACACCAATATTATCAGCGAACTATCACGCCCCCAACCCAACCCAGGAGTATTAGCGTGGAGTACCCAAGTTTCATCTATTTCATTGAGTGTAATTACCGTAGAAGAAATCGCTTACGGTTTAGCCTCAAAACCGAATGCCAGAGTGCAAAACTGGTTTGAGCAATTCCTCAAAACTTATTGCCAAATCATCCCCATTACTGCTGAAATTGCCCAGTTTTCCGGCGAATTGCGAGATCGCTTGCGAACTCAGGGGAAACCTCGTACCCAAGCAGATATGCTAATTGCAGCTACTGCCCACTTGCATCAACTCACTTTGGTAACGCGAAACACCCGTGATTTTGACGATTGCAATATTTCGCTGCTAAATCCGTTCGCTGAACCTTAAAAAAGAACCGCAAGCATCTCAAGATCAAAAGACCCAACCTACCTCCCACTACCCTCAAACCAACCACCCAACTCTCTCACACTCTTTTCCAATTCTTCAACCATCCAACTCTTACTTACCTGACGATAAACTTCCAATTGCGCTTGCTGCAACCATAAAATATCTTCTTTACTCCCGCGAAACTGACTCCAAATCGCCTCTCCTTTTAACCGCAAATTGATTAACATCCCGCGAATATTGTTCAATTTATCTGCTAGCATCACTCGCTGCACCGATGGAGAGGCGCAACGCAACTGTGCTAAATATTGCAACTTATGTTCTTTCCAACTCGCGAATAAACTCGCATCTGGTTCGGTGCAACCATCGACAATTTCCACCACCTTTTGCCCAAACCGATGTAAAATTTCTAACCTGGTTGCCGCCCCGCCTTGGTCTTCCACCGCGTCGTGCAACAAAGCTGAAATTGCTTCATCTTCATCTCCGCCATCTTCCAATACCAACGCCGCTACTCCCAATAAATGGGCGATGTAGGGTATGCCCGTGACTTTGCGACGTTGCTTTGCGTGGAGTTGCGTTGCATAAGTCAGCGCCGCCTCAAAGCGCGAGGTTAAATTTGTTACCGAGCCTTCATTCATGATAAAGTTTCCATTCTTGTTGTACTTCCCTTGCTGCCCGTTCTCGCAGTTCCACGGGTAGCAAAATTTCTACGCGGGGTCGCCACGCCCGCAATCGCTGCATCACGTTGGGGTCGTTTTGGCGATAGGTGGCGCGGTAGTATGCATCACTAGGCGATCGCGCGCGCCACACTTTCAGCATCGCTGATCGCTGTTCTCCGTTTAAACTCTGGCGAATCAGCTTTCCCACGGTTTGATAGTCCACCGCTTTAAACGTGGCGTGACGATAGGTGTTGCGGATATAACGGTCATCCCACTCCCGGTCAAATCTCAGTAATAACATCAGAGCCGGTTGGTAATAATCAAAACCCCAAGCTTCTGCCATTGCCAGTTCGATTTCGTCTGGTGTGGGCAATGTCCCCGTGCTATACCGCTGTTTCAGCGCCGGGGGAACCCGCGCCGCGTCCCAACTCAGGGGTTCGATGTTCTCAATGCGGTCGAGGCGATAGTTGCGCCAGTCGAGTTGTTTGGCTTCTCCCGGCGGCAGTTCCCCAAATCCACAGAGATAGGGGCCGCGCTGGTAGTAATAGATACACACGGGATAGACAACGGCGGCGAGGGTTTTTTGCTGCGAAGCATTCCAGTAAGTTAGCAAAATCGGCGGGATGACTTTTTGTTCCCAGAGGGTGCGGAGTTGTGCTTGCCATTCATCGACGCGATCTATTTTAGTGATGACATATTCGACGTGGACGAAAAAGCGTTGTTGTCCTTGGAGACGTGCAGAAAGATTATCTGCGATCGCTGCCAAATCCGGTTGCGTGAGAAACTCGAGATTGTAGGTGCTTAAACCTGCATCCGCTTGTGCGATCGCACCGGGTGTGAAAGGGCGATCGCTCACCCGATAATATAGATGACCGCTGCGTTTGAGCCATTGCAGTTCAGCCAAAACTGGCAAATCCGCCGCCAAGGCGCGGCGAGTCAAATTAAACAGACGAGTTTCCCACAATTTTTCCAGGTTATCCGGACAAAGGTGGTGTCGTCGGAGTATGTCTGCAAATTGCTGCTGCTGTTGTTCGACTGCGGAAGCAAAGGTGGAATCTCGCAACCAAGTTTCCCATTCCAACTGAGTGAAACTGAGATGCGGACTAAATAACCATGCCGCAACGGTTTTTCCGCAGAAACATTCCCTCTCATGCAGTCCGGGTTTTTCCTCTCCCTTGGGGTGCGTCTCGCTGAAGAAAGCATTCCGCCAATCCGCATAGCCAAACGGTTCTGGCAAATTGAGCTTTGTTGCTGCTTCCCCATACAGAAAATGCAGCCACACCCACAAGCGCAACGCCTGTAGCAGTTGTTGTTTTAAATTTCCCCGCGCCAACGATTGCAACAATTCTACGCTGGGTGGGTCGCTCCAAGGTTGGTTGAGCATTTGTGGATTCGTGCGATCGTTTTTCTAATATCGCTTATGTTGGAAGTTTGCGATTCCAAATTTTTCTCGTTAGGCTTTTCGTCCCCTTGCGGGGAGATGTGAATGTAAAGTACTGGGATTGTCACCCCGGTCTCGAGAGCATTTATCGGTTTCCGTCCCCTTGCGGGGTGATGTCAGTGGAAAGATCAAATATCTCCGGGTTCGCCGTTTCCGGGACGAGTTTCCGTCCCCTTGCGGGGTGATGTAAGTGGAAAGGTTTGCCCCCGGCAAGCATTTCTAGTGGCTCTTGCTCAAGGTTTCCGTCCCCTTGCGGGGTGATGTAAGTGGAAAGCGGTGTATTCCACGGCTGGGCCATCATGGCCCTGACCGTGTTTCCGTCCCCTTGCGGGGTGATGTAAGTGGAAAGTAAAGGATGTATCCGGCTTTATCAACGATGCAATCAGTTTCCGTCCCCTTGCGGGGTGATGTAAGTGGAAAGAGTTCGTCCAGGAAGCCTTACCAGGACTGGGTTTCAGACTGCAAATCGACACCAGAAAATTTACCTGTCAATAAAGGGGGGGTCATTTGCAATAAACGGAAAATTAAAAGCTTGAAACCCAGACTGTGTAAGCAATCGACACCAGTCAACGAAGTTATGCGGTTTTCAAGGATCTGGCGAGTGGTGTCGATGACACTACACAAAACAAGTTAAGGTAAACAACAAAAATTTGTCAACCCCCATAAGAGAGAAAGTTTAGTTTCAGATTCGGGTGCGATCGCCTACCCCGCAGCGGCAAAAACTTGCTCTGCGGTTATTTCTAAGTTTGGGAAAGTTGGAGAAATAATGCGTTCTCCACCACGAAAAAGCTGTCCTTGATACACCCCTTCAACTAACTGGAGAACGGTAATCGTCGGCGGTTTATCTATACCGATAAATTGCCGTCCGCCAAGTCCGAGATAGTCTACAATCCAATATTCCGGAATACCCAGTGCGGCGTAATCCTCGACTTTGCGAGCATAGTCATTTGACCAGTTAGTGCTGACAACTTCTGCCACCAATTTGACAGAACTTCCCAGTGTAATAATAGGTTCCTGTTGCCAAAGTGGTTCGTTAGCGATCGCAGCTTTATCCAAAATCGCCACATCGGGACCCAAAGCGGTAGATTGTCCGAGGGGTTTAATCAAACAGCGGGTGGGTGTAAACCAACGGACGCAGAGGCGGTCTATTTCTACATTGAATTTGCGAATCAGAAAAGCTGCAACCTCCTCATGGGGGCCAGTTGGTTCCATATCAATTAATTCTCCATCAATCAACTCATAGCGATCGCGATCGCCATAATCCGCGATAAACTCCTCAAAACTGAGCGATTTTGGAATAGCTTGAACCATTGCCGCTATTGGGTGATGGGTGAACGAGGAAACAAACCCAGTTTCTTTGCTGGTGCTGTTAGTCTAGCATTGCGTGAAGGGATGCGATCTCGGAGCGCGATCGCTCCCATCTTTGGAAGAGCATCCTTCCAACGCCTTGCTAAAGTAACAGCATACTCAAAAACGCACCTATACAATGACAGCCATCGAACTAAAACTCATCCCCAATCGAACCGAATCGGGAATCAACTACCAACACCTGCACATCCAGATGACAGCGCCCGATGGACTAATCGAACCCGCCGATCTCAAAACCTTATTCCTACCTGAAAATATGGTTTGGAGTCAAGGCGTAGTCATCGAAGGAAAAGCGCCAATATGGTTATACGCCTATCTCGTTCACGCCTGCCATCCCGCCGCTTGGGTAGCTTGCTTCGATCCTCGTTTAGGAGAAGCAAAACCACAATCTGGAGGTGCAATAGTCGTCGCCGCCCACACCCGCGAAGTTGTAGTCGGACAGGTATTGCCAGTTGACTTACCTGATGCCATATTTCAAAAGTAAAGATGGCTTTTTCGCGCCACAGCAACGCGCGAGGACAATATGAATCTGGACTGGCAAAAACAAGTTAGTTTGGAAGTAACCCAACTAAAAACAACCGAGGGAAATTACCAAACCCTATTAATCAACTTACTTCCACCAAGAGAACTGATCGCCCCAGATATTTTACCTCACTTAGAACTACCGGGAGAACTAGATTTAAATCGAGAGGTAATACTGTTTGGTCAAGCACCGATTTGGTTATACGTAAATTTAACCAAACGATGTCGATCTGTTCCTTGGTTAGCTTGTTATGATGCCCGAAAGAACCTAGCCGTTATCGTCCAAAGTCAAGTAGCAGAAAAAGCACCCGGAGATACCATATCTGCCTCGCTCAACCAAACCCCTTGTCCTGCTATTTTAATCGGTGGTCTTCCCGATAGCGGTAAGAGCGTTTTAGCCAATACATTGCGCTGGGATTTACTCAAAAAAAACCTCAACAAACAAATCTTTCTGCATCGATCCAACTGGGATGGACAAGGAAATTGGGCATACGAAACTGCCAATCGACAGCTAGTTGAAAGACTGGTGCGAGAGAATGAATTCCGCATCCATGAAAATGACCTGACTCGTCATTTAATCCCAGATTATTTTGAAAAAAATAGTCGAGATGTCAAAAATTTACGCGAGTTAGTTGATTTAGTAATAGTCGATGTGGGAGGAAAGCCACAACTAGAAAAGATACCTCTGGTAGAGCAATGCACCCATTATATCATCATCAGCAAATCTCCTGAAAAGATTGGAGAATGGCACGAACTTTGCCGACCAAAATTGCAGCCATTGGCAGTCATTCACAGCGTTTTAGAAAAAACAATAGAGGTTTTATCAACAAATCCTTTCCTAGAAATAGTTGCGGGTATTTGGCGGGAAGGAGAAATGTTAACCGTCCCGGATGTGTTGTTGGAACCAGTTCTAAGGGAAATCCGTTGGCATCGGAATTACTAATCTCTTTTCTCTTTCTCTGCGTCCTCTGCGCCTCTGCGGTTTAATCATTCAGACACAACCGGAAATGATATGAAAGGCGTTTTTCCCCCAATTCCTTAAGCAGGTGTTTTCGTTTTCTGTTTGGCGCTAATCTCATTCGGACAATGACGACCTTGCTCGAAATCGCTAATATTTGATAAAGTCGTTTCGGCGATGTTCTGCAAGGCGTTTGAGGTAAAAAATGCTTGATGCGCGGTAACAATCACGTTGGGAAAGGTCAGCAAACGCTCGAATTCGTCGTCTTGGATAATTTCATCGGACATATCTTCAAAAAACAGATCCGATTCTCTTTCGTATACATCCAAACCCAAATAACCGATTTTACGAGATTTTAGACCTTCGATCGCCGCATTCGTATCAACTAGCGCACCGCGACTGGTATTAATTAGCATCACACCGGGTTTCATTTGCGCGATCGCACTCTCATCGATCAAATGGTGCGTTTCGTGCGTCAGCGGACAATGCAAGGTAATAATATCAGATTCGGCAAACAATTGTGCCAATTCCACGTACTTCCCTCCCAACGCCTTAAACTCCTCGTTGGGATAGACATCATAGCCAAGTATATGACAGCCGAATCCCTTCAAAATCTGCCCCACCACTTGACCAATTTTTCCCGTACCGACAATTCCAACCGTGCGATCGTGCAGATCGAAACCCATCAATCCATTGATGGAAAAATCCCCTTCCCGCACTCGATAGTAAGCGCGATGAAACTTGCGATTGAGAGTTAGCATTAATCCTACCGTATGTTCCGCCACCGCATAAGGCGAATAAGCAGGAACCCGCACCACGGTAAAACCCAAATCGGCGGCGACAGATAAATCTACATGATTAAAACCCGCAGATCGCAAGGCTAACAAGCGAGTGCCATGTGCGGCGAGAATTTCTAAAGTAGGCGCATCGAGTTGGTCGTTGATAAACGCGCAAATTGCTGGAAATCCAGCAGCGAGAATCGCCGTATCCCGATTTAATTGCGGTTCAAAAAACACCAACTCGTGACCAAAGTTGGCATTTGCTGGTTCTAGAAACTGGCGATCGTAGGATTTGGTACTAAAAACTGCAACTTTCATTATGGTAATTGGTAATTGGTAATTGGTAATTGCTAATTGCGTAGAACTTGTTGGTTAAGGCTCGCATTCAATCCAACCTACCTCTCTTCGTCCCCCTTGGCAAGGGGGGTTGGGGGGATCTATACTCCTGGGTGACGCTGCATGACGATGTGCGATCGCATCAACATCTAATGGTTCTCTACTTTGCTAAACTGTTGTTTATGAAATTATTATTTGTTTGCAGCCAGAATCGACTCCGCAGTCCTACAGCCGAAGCAGTATTTTCCGAGTACGAGGGATTAGAGGTTGACTCAGCCGGATTGGATCGAGAAGCAGAAATACCTTTATCTACTGAGGCCATTCAGTGGGCTGATATTATTTTTGTGATGGAGAAAACCCATCGCAGCAAACTATCAAAAAAGTTTCAGCCTTGGCTCAAAAATAAACGAGTAATCTGCCTAGATATTCCCGATGAGTTTGAATATATGGAGCCATCTCTGGTTGAGTTACTCAAGAAAAAAGTATTACCACTGCTAGGAACTTTTTAGGGGTAGGAATGGTTGGGTAACACTCGCGTTCAACCCAACCTACCTCTACCTTGGCAAGGGTAGGACTACCTCTGATATGATGTCCTGTCGATTACCCATAATCGGAAGCCGGGACACGGCATTATTAACGTTATCTGTTTGTCGGAGATATCTCTTTAGCCTTAGTCCCTACGCAACAACAGAGTGATGTTTTTTTATTATGGGCAATTCAACGGACATGATATGAAAGTCCCCCTTGGCAAGCGTAGGACTACCTCTGTTCGCCCCCTTGGCAAGCGTAGGACTACCTCTGTTCGCCCCCCTTGGCAAGCGTAGGACTACCTCTGTTCGCCCCCCTTGGCAAGCGTAGGACTACCTCTGTTCGCCCCCCTTGGCAAGCAAGCGTAGGACTACCTCTGTTCGCCCCCCTTGGCAAGCAAGCGTAGGACTACCTCTGTTCGCCCCCCTTGGCAAGCGTAGGACTACCTCTGTTCGCCCCCCTTGGCAAGGGGGGTTGGGGGGGATCGTCAATAAGGCCACTTCCAGTCGCGCATTTCTTCCTTATCGATGCCGTGTTCGTAAGCGTAATTGAGATTATCCAAAATTTCGTTCTTCATCCGTTCTTTGACGTAAGCAGCAGCGGAACGCAATTTAGGAACGCGATCGATGACATCAATTACCAGATTAAACCGATCGATTTGATTGTCGATCGCTAACTCTAAAGGAGTGTTGATATTTCCCCTTTCTTTATACCCTCGCACGTGGATGCGATGCTGGTTCGTGCGACGATAGGTGAGTTTGTGAATTAACCAGGGATAGCCGTGGAAGTTAAAGATAATCGGCTTATCGGGGGTGAATAATGTATCAAAATCCGTATCTGATAAGCCGTGGGGGTGTTCGGTATCTGGCATTAGTTTGAACAAGTCAACCACGTTAATAAACCGGATCTTGAGGTCGGGGAATTCTTCGCGCAAAATAGCAGTTGCAGCTAGGGCTTCTTTAGTAGGAACGTCGCCACAGCAAGCGATTACCGCATCGGGGACATCGGGTTCTTTGCCGCAGTCGTCGTTACTCGCCCATTCCCAAATTCCAATACCTTTGGCGCAATGTTTAATCGCTTCGTTCATGTTGAGGTATTGGAGGTGCTTTTGCTTGTCAGCAACGATGACATTGACGCAGTCTGTACTCCGCAAGCATCGATCTGCGATCGCAAGTAAGCAATTAGCATCTGGAGGTAGATACATCCGCGTGACGAGGGGACTCTTATTCGTCACCAAATCGAGGAAACCGGGGTCTTGGTGCGAAAATCCGTTATGGTCTTGACGCCAAACTGTGGAAGACAGCAGGATATTCAACGAGGAAATCGGCGATCGCCAGGGTACGTGCCGCTTGCTGATGTGCAACCATTTGGCGTGTTGGTTGAACATCGAGTCGATCACGTGGGAAAAGGCTTCGTAGGTGTGGAAAAAGCCGTGGCGTCCGGTTAGTAAATATCCTTCTAACCAACCTTCTAAAGTATGTTCGCTCAACATTTCCATCACCCGACCTTCTGGCGATAGTTCGCTACCGTCTAAGTCTTCGGGCAGGTATTCCGCCAGCCACATTTTTTTGCTGACTTCGTAGATCGCGGTGAGGCGATTGGACGCGGTTTCATCGGGGCCAAATACGCGGAAAGTGGTCATGTTTTGCCGCATCACGTCGCGCAACAGAAAGCCCAAATGCTTGGTAGTTTCGGTTTCAGTTGAGGCGGGTTTGGGCACATCAACGGCGTATTTTTTGAAGTCGGGCATCCGCAATTGTTTCCGCACTTGTCCGCCGTTGGTAATTGGGTTGGCACTCATGCGGCGATGTCCGGTTGGGGCTAATTCTTTTAATTCGGGAATCAGTCTACCTTGGTCATCAAAGAGTTCTTCTGGTTTGTAACTTTTTAGCCAGTCTTCTAGTATCTTCAAGTGACCGGGATTTTTATGCACATCTGACATTGGCACTTGGTGACTACGCCAAAATCCCTCGGTTTTGTGTCCGTCTACTTCTTTTGGTCCTGTCCAACCTTTGGGCGATCGCAAAACAATCATAGGCCAACGCGGACGAGTCGCCACCCCACTAGCGCGGGCTTCTTGTTGAATCTCGCGGATCTCTTTTATACAATGTTCCAGAGTTGCAGCCATTGCCTGGTGCATCGTTTCCGGGTCATCCCCGGCGACAAAGTAGGGCGTGTAACCATAACCCTCAAACAGTTTTTGCAACTCCTCGTGGCTCACTCGGGCGAGGATGGTAGGATTGGCGATTTTATAACCGTTGAGGTGTAAAATCGGCAACACCGCACCATCCCGTATCGGGTTGATGAACTTGTTCGAGTGCCAAGCAGTCGCCAAAGGTCCGGTTTCGGCTTCCCCATCTCCCACGATCGCTGTCACAATCAAATCTGGGTTGTCAAATGCCGCCCCATAGGCGTGGGAGAGGCTATAACCCAACTCGCCGCCTTCGTGGATCGAACCGGGGGTTTCGGGGGTGCAATGGCTACCAATCCCCCCAGGGTAGGAGAATTGCAAGAAGAACTTTTGCAGCCCTTCCTCATCTTCGCTCTTGTCGGGATAGATTTCCGAATAGGTTCCTTCTAGGTAAGCAGGTGCTAGTATCGCCGGGGCGCCGTGACCGGGACCTGTAACAAATATCATGTTCAGGTCATATTTTTTGATCAGCCGGTTGAGGTGGATGTAGGCTAAACTCATGCCGGGATCGGAACCCCAGTGTCCCAAAAGCCGATTTTTCACATGTTCGGGTTTGAGGGGTTCTTTTAATAGGGGATTTCCCCGCAGATAAATCATGCCGACGGCTAAGTAATTACACGCACGCCAGTAGGCATCAATTTTGCGGAGTTCTTCAGGACTCAGGGGCGACCCGTCAACGGTGGCTTTGGCCTTTCCGAATGCACTGATGTCAAAAGTTGGTTTTGGTGGCGTTGCTACCATTTTTTGTCATCTCCGTTTATAGGGTTGCTTAATCGTTGTGCGAATTTGACACATTTAACCTCTACCATCGGTTAGATTTTGTTTTTGTAACTATCAAAACAATTTTTACTTTTCAATCTGATGGTTTTGAGGCTTCGCACGTTTCCTTGGATACTATAGCAATCCTTTTTAATTTTTGCTAATTAATGAACCGCAAATCTGTATGGGCAGTGTCCCCGTGCCTGCCCCAATAGCCGAGGTTTAAAGAAGAGATTTATACAAGTAAAAAACTGTAGCGTTAATTTGTTTAAAATTGGGTTAATTTAAGATTAAATTTTCCGGCATGTAAATTTTAGGAAAATTTTAGATTTCCTGCTCCGTCAGCTAACCCATAGCAATTTTCCCAATACTCCCTTAAGCATTGATAATAATGGTAAAATGCTAATTGCTAATTGCTAATGGCTAATTGCTAATTGCGTTCTGCTCGTCATATAACATTTTTCCCGATTCAGCCATTAGCCATTAGCCATTAGCCGCTATGCATGAGACATAATATGGTTTATAGTTAGGATCTTGGCTATTACCAGCCACAAAAACTGTCAATCATTCAATTTTTATTAAGGACAGGAGAAATCATGACCCGCGCTATAATGGAAACCGAAAAAGGCACGATCCACTTGGAATTGTTCGATAAGGATGCTCCTAATACTGTGAAAAATTTTGTAGACCTGGCTGAAAAGGGTTTTTACGATGGACTTAATTTTCACCGGGTCATCTCTAACTTTATGATTCAAGGTGGGTGTCCTTTGGGGACTGGAACGGGCGGTCCTGGCTACAAAATCAAATGTGAAATTAACCCCAACAAACATCTAGCGGGAACTTTGTCAATGGCACATGCTGGTCGGGATACAGGTGGGAGTCAATTCTTTATTTGTCACTCTCCCCAACCCCATTTAGATGGACAGCATACCACTTTTGGCAAAACTGAGGATATGGATGTAGTCAACGCTATCCGCCAAGGTGATAAGATTCTTTCGGTCAAGATTGAGCGGTAATGGCTAATTGCTAATTGCTAATTGGTAATTGCTAATTGCTAATTGGTAATTGGTAATTGGATTTATTGGTTGTAGGGGTGGGTTTAACTTGCATATCTCGTGGTTCCACACAATGGTTGGTAAAACCCGCCCCAAAAGATTGACAATTAGCCATTAGCCATTAGCCATTAGCAATTAGCCATTAACTACAATTTGATGGTTACGGTCTTAACTTCGGTGTATTGTTGCAATCCATATTCGCCTAATTCGCGACCGATTCCAGATTGTTTGAAACCGCCGAAGGGTGCGGCTGCATCGAAGACATCGTAGCAGTTTACCCAGACTGTACCAGCGCGGACGCTGTTGGCGATCGTGTGTGCTTTGCTAATATCTTTCGTCCAGACTGCGGCGGCGAGTCCGTACATGGTTTTATTGGCTCGTTCGATGACTTCGTTGATATCTTTAAACTTGATAATGCTCATCACCGGGCCAAATATTTCTTCTTGGGCTATCTTCATATCATCCCGAACATCGGCGAAAACTGTCGGTTGGATAAAGTATCCTCGATTGCCAATTTGAGAACCACCGCACAACATTTGCGCGCCTTCTCGCATTCCGGACTCGATATAACTCATGACTTTATTAAATTGTTCTTGGTCTACTTGCGGCCCTTGTTCTGTTTTATCCTCAAAGGGATCTCCGACAATTCGATCTTTGGCACGTTGGACGCTTCTTTCGACAAATTCATCGTAGCAAGATTCTTCCACAAATAAGCGGGATCCGGCGCAGCAGCACTGGCCTTGGTTGAAGAATAACCCATTGTGCGCGCCTGCGATCGCCGCGTTCATATCCGCATCGGCAAATACAATATTTGGACTCTTCCCGCCTAATTCCAAAGTCACCCGTTTTAGGTTACTTTTTGCCGCAGCTTCCATAATTAAATGTCCCACTTCTGTCGATCCGGTAAATGCTACCTTATCGATATCCATGTGGTGGGAAATCGCCGCCCCTGCCGTCGGGCCGTAACCGGATAAAATATTAACGACACCGGGAGGGAACCCCGCTTCGATAATTAATTCCCCAATTCGCAACGCCGACAGCGGTGTTTGTTCGGCAGTTTTTAACACTACGGTGTTTCCCGTTGCTAACGCGGGGGCTAATTTCCACGCTTGCATTAATAACGGGAAATTCCAAGGAATAATTTGCCCGACAACGCCTACAGGTTCGTGTCGCGTGTAGCAGAAGTAAGGTCCATTAATCGGAATTGTTTTGCCTTGGATTTTATCTGCCCAACCGGCATAATAGCGGTAACAAGCGATAACTAATGCTAAATCTGCATTCAGGGAATCGTTTAACGGTTTGCCGTTATCTAGGGTTTCCAAACTCGCTAATTCTTCGATATTCTGTTCGATTAAGTCAGCGAGTTTATAAAGTAATTCGCCCCGCTGCGTTGCCGACATTTTAGACCATTCTCCGCTGGTAAATGCTGCCCTTGCGGCTTTAACAGCTTTATCCACATCCGCAGCATCCGCTTCTGCAACTTCGCAAATGACTTCCCCCGTCGCGGGGTTGAGCGTCGGAAATCTCTTCCCAGAGACGCTGTTTACCCATTCGTTATTAATTAATAGCTGAGTCGGGCCGATCTTAACCTTTTGGTCTGGTCTGGTGGCAGTGACCATAACTTTACTCCGTCCACTAAATTAACTTTTTTTTAAACCGATCATTAGCTTGACGCCTACAGACAGTTAATCGCGAGGGTCTTTAGATTTTTTTTTTATTTGCTTTAAGCAATTTAACAATCTTTCCCTTGGCTGGCGGCTTTTGTTTGCCAAGCGAATATTCGTCGATTGATCAACCCGGTAATATCATGTCCAGTAGCAACGGTTGTGTAACTGCTAATAGCTAATTGCTAATGGTTGTTTTGGAGGCAATTGACAAGCTAGCAATTAGCTATTAGCCATTAGCCATCCATACACTACCGATACCTAAGGACATGATATAACTCATGGGAAACCGGGTTTCTGCTTTCGGTAGTCCTATGCGACCGCTGCCTCTCGAGGCTACAGTACGCAGGATGGCTGGTGTTTGCTTCTCATGCTGCGGAAGATTAGCGAAATTGTCATCTACCTTTGGTGAGAGAAAGGCGGGGGCGTCGGTGTTATCCCTACCTGGCAGTGGGGTAAAGCATACTACGGCTGCCGCGAGTAAAGCAAGGGTGATTCTGGGCTATTTTAGCAAACGGAACAGCATGTGAAAAATCCCTTGTATTGAAAGCTTTAAAGCGGTTTATTGCACGATTAATAATTTAAGTGGCGCCAAAGAATAAGTAAAGTTACGGAGGATACTAACAATCCCACGTGCTTGACTCAACGAGTTAGACGCGACCGATTGAACAGGAGTAGGACAATTAAGGATAAGCTGGAAAGTAGTACAATCTGCCAAACCTTAAGCCATGACCGCTTCGCAGATAGCTTCCCGTTCTTTAACTTCGATCGCGCAAGAAACTCGCGCTTCAGCACAGCGTTTGGCAATTTTGTCAACTGAGTCGAAAAATGCTGCTCTTGTGGCGATCGCTCTCTCCCTAGAATCCGCCGCAGCTGATATACTGGCAGCGAACGCGGCAGACTGCGAGGCGGCGATCGCTAATAACATCCCCAAACCCCTAATCGCGCGGCTGAAATTAGACGAGAATAAACTAGCAGCTGGGATCGCGGGTGTGCGCGATGTGGGACGCTTAAGCGATCCGGTAGGTGAAGTGGAAATTCACCGCGAACTCGATGAAGGACTTAAATTGAAGCGCATCACCTGTCCCTTGGGGGTTTTGGGCGTGATTTTTGAAGCACGTCCCGATGCGGTGATGCAAATAACCAGTTTGGCAATAAAATCGGGCAACGGCGTTATTCTCAAATGCGGACAAGAAGCAGTACAAACTTGCGTTGCTTTAGTAAAGGCAATTCATCAAGGATTGGCATCAACAGAAGTACCAAGCGCTGCGGTGCAATTGTTAACGACTAGAGAAGAAACTCTCGAACTGTTAAAACTGGATCGCTATGTGGATTTGATTATTCCCAGAGGTTCCAATTCCTTCGTCCGCTACGTACAAGAAAATACCCGCATTCCGGTTTTAGGACATGCGGATGGGATTTGTCATTTATATATAGATGCAGCAGCAGATATTCCCAAAGCAGTCGATATTGCAGTTGATTCTAAAACCCAATACCCTGCCGCTTGCAATGCAATTGAAACTTTATTAGTCCATCGCGCTATTGCGCCAGATTTCTTGCCTTTGGTTGCCGCTGCATTAGAAAATCGTCACGTAGAATTGCGGGGAGATGACCGCAGTAGGGAAATTTTACATCAGATTCAACCCGCGACGGAAACAGACTGGACAACCGAATATTGCGATTTGGTGTTAGCGATTAAAATAGTCGATTCCACAGCAGAAGCAATCGCTCACATCAACACCTACGGTTCGCGTCACACTGATGCCATTATCACCGAAGATGCGGATGCTGCGGCTAGCTTTTTTGCCAATGTCGATTCTGCCGGAGTTTATCATAACTGTTCCACCCGTTTTGCCGATGGTTTCCGCTACGGTTTTGGCGCCGAAGTCGGAATTAGCACCCAAAAAATGCCCCCACGCGGTCCCGTTGGTCTCGAAGGACTGGTAACCTACAAATATCAGGTAATTGGTAACGGTCATATCGTCGCCACTTACACCGGCACCAACGCCAAACCTTTTACGCACAAAGATTTGGGTAATTGGTAATGGGTAATTGGTAATTGGTAATGGGTAATAATTTTTAGTTAATTAAAGTTTGTCTGACTGTGACTAATGACTTGTAACGGCTATTCGCCATCGCTGTTATAGAGTAGGTCAAAATTAAATATTTGAATAGCCCCTCCCAATCACCAATTACCAATTACCAATTACCCATTACCAATGACCAATTACCAATTACCAATTACCAATTACCAACTATGGATTGTATTTACCTGTCGAACATTCGCTGCTACGGCTACACGGGTTTTTTACCAGAAGAGCAAATCCTCGGACAGTGGTTTGAAGTCGATGTGACTTTATGGCTAGATTTGTCCGAGGCGGGAAAAACCGACGCCCTAGAACATACTTTGGATTATCGCAATGCGATCGCTACCGTGCAACAATTGGTGCAGGTGACTAAATATGCTTTAGTAGAAAAATTGGCAGAAACGATCGCTACCAGCTTGCTGGAACTTCAGCGAGTCGAGCAAGTTAAAGTTAAAGTCAGTAAACTCGCACCCCCCATCCCCGACTTTAGCGGTAAAATCGCCGTGGAGATCACCAGAATCAAACAGCCGTAATCGTAAGGGAAGAGATAAACAATGCCTTTTCGGATTTTGAGTTTAGACGGCGGCGGTATTCGGGGCGTAATTTCGGCAGCGATTTTGTCGGAAGTAGAAAAAATGGTCGATTCTCCTTTAAATCAATACTTCGACTTAATTGCCGGAACTTCCACCGGGTCTATTTTAGCCGCCGCGATCGCCAAAGGATTAAACAGCGAAAATATTCTTCAACTCTACAGAAATAAAGGCAAAAGAATCTTCCCCTATACCAGCATTTTTTCATTAGAACGACTGAAAGTGATAATGCAATATGGAGTTTCAGCCCCGAAATTTTCAGATCGAGGGTTGATTGCAGTTCTCCAAGAGGAGTTTGGTGAGACAAAACTATCGGAAATTGATAAATCGCCCCGACTTTTAATTACAGCTTACGATACAATTGAACGCCAATTCATCGCGTTCAAAAGCTGGAGAAAATTCGACTCTTGGGCGAACATTCCTGTATGGGAAGCCTGCGTTTGTTCGGCTTCAGCCCCGACTTTTTTTCCAGCGCACAAACTAACTGTTGAATTAGAAAAAGGGTCAAAAACCTACGTTGTTATTGATGGGGGAATTGCAGCAAATAATCCTACGGCATGTGCGGTGGCAGAAGCGCTTTATTTAGGACATTTTATCAAAGATATCAGCGTTCTTTCTATTGGAACGGGAATGCCAAAGCTAAAACCTCAAGAACAAACAAAATGGGCGAGGGCGAGTGGCTGGGGTGTGTTTCAATGGATATGGGAAGGACGTTTAATTAGAGTCTTATTAGACGCCTCTGCTAACGTGAACGACTATATAACCACCCAAGTTATGAATCCACCAGAACTAGAGGGGAGAGGGAGTCCGCCTTACCTGCGCCTGCAACCAGAAATTGTGCGCGATCGCATCGACGACGCCAGTCAGGAAAATATCTATAGATTAGCGAGAATTGGGCAAGAATTTATTGAAGGGAAAAGAGATGCGATCGGCAGATTTTTGGAAAAAAGCCAATGATTAGAATCTCTCCGAAAAATCTGATTGTAGGAAACCATACCCGATGAATTATTTTATGTTAAATCGATGCCCTAAAAACCCTAATGCAGCGCCTTGAAACAGGAGGGATATTATGAAAGCTAACGTTTCCGATGTAAAGGTGCTGAAGCATCTGCAACCTGACGCTGTAGAGGCATACCTACAGGCAACTGGATGGGAAATGAAAAACCGCATTACCGATAAAGTTTCTATTTGGAAAAGAGACACATTCGCAGAAGATAGATTAAAAATACAAGTTCCTTTAGACATGGAATTTGACGATTATCCTTGGCGAATATCCGAATTATTGAATCTCTTATAAAAAGCAGAAAACCGATCTCAAATAGACATTATTAGCGAACTAATTACCAAGGCTCCCAATATTACCGTTCAGGGAGTTGTGATGCAAATTAAAACTCCTAATCCTGACAAACGCGGAGAAATTACACTGCTTGGCGTGGTAGTCGATCGGCTGCGGAAAATTGACATCGAACTGGTAGAACGAGACTATATCATAGCAATCAAAGCTTATCAAGAGCGGTGTCCCATCATTTGTACGGGAGACTTAATCAAAGACAACAAGACTTTTATGCTCAAAAATCCCCGCAAATTTAACATAGATAAAACATGGCAAAATTAACTAAAGATCCCATGGAACCTCCAGAGAACGCAGCTAAGGATCCACTAGAATGTAAATTAGTCACGCTGCGAGGCATCAACTGGGAGCAGTTTAAAGTTATAGAATCACAGTTGGAAGATAAACGGGAAATCAAACTTTCCTACTTAGCTGGAGTAATGGAAATTATGTCGCCAATCGGCAAGACCCACGAGTATATCAAAAGCACCCTTGGATTGCTGCTAGAAGCTTACATGCGCTCAAAAAACATCAGGTTTTATAAGCGCGGCGGCTTTACTTTAGAAGAACTTGGGTATGCTTATGGTACGCCCGATGAATCTTACTGTATTGGCAACGATAAAGAAATTCCCGATATCGCAATTGAAATTATCGTGACCAGCGGCACGATTGACCGGCGAGAGTTATACGAACCCACAAAAGTACCAGAAGTTTGGTTTTGGAAAATCGACCAACTGCGAGTTTTCCATTTGCAGGAGTCGGGAGAATATGAAGAAGTCTCCCACAGCCAGTTTTTCCCCGATTTAGATTTAGATTTACTGGTGAAATACATGGGATATCTCGATCAGTACGATGCCGTAAACGAATTTGTGCAAGTTATCCGCAACGATTGAGCAAAATCAGTCTGCTTCGTCGTGATTAGACTCGCCGACTAGTTCAACAGTTGACAGTTGACAGTTGACAGTTGACAGTTGACAGTTACCTCTCCCTCAAGCTTATAGGATTGCGAACCAGGGAAATTAATTTTTCCTTTCCCCCTTAAAGGGGGGGCTTTAAACCCATTTTTTCTGGTAAAAAGACTCGTCCACGAGGTAAAAAGACTCGCCAATGTGTTTGCGAGACTCGCTAACGAGGTCAAAAGACTCGCCGATGAGTTTGCGAGACTCGCACACGAGATCAAAATACTCATTGACGAGTCTGGGAGACTCGCCCACGAGGTCAAAACACTCGCCGATGAGTCTGGGAGACTCGCTAACAACGCAAAAAGACTCGCCGATGAGTCTGGGAGACTCGCCAACAACGCAAAAAGACTCGCCGATGAGTCTGGGAGACTCGCTAACGAGACAAAATACTTGGTGCGTGAAAGTCGGGGAATGATGGGAGAATTGCGATCGCGCAAAACAACTATACTTTGTACTACAAGGGAGCGATCGATCGATTCTCAACAGATTAAATGGGAAGTCGGCGCAATCGGTAACGATTATCCTGAACGGTTAAAATTGCGCCTGTTGTCAAATCTTGACTGCATTCTGATAAAACCTCAAGCAGCCTCGACGCTACAAAAGACGGCGTTGTATTCTGCAATCGAAAAATTATAACGCTTGGCACAATATCAGCACTAGCAGCTAATAAATCTCCAAAGTCCAAATCAAAGGTTAAAACGATACGTTCCTCAAGTCTTGCTTTGAGAACAATTTCAGCATCGGGGAGACGTTGTAAACCTTGTTCGCGCAGGTGAACTGCATCATATCCATTCTGGCGGAGAGTTTGTATAACAGTCATAGAAACACCCATATCAGCCAGAAACTTCATGCTGCACTCCCAGTGAAAGGACGGATTTCTTCACTGGCTAGAAACGCTGCATACAAGAGCGATTGGCGGATGTCTTCTGCTTCTAAATCTGGATACTCCTGCAAAATTTCCTCAACACTCATCCCGTTGGCGACCAAACTCAGTACGAGAGAAACAGTAATTCGCATTCCTCGAATGCAGGCGCGTCCTCCCATGATTTCCCGATCGAAAGTAATGCGATCGAACATAAATATTTTGTCCCGATTTGTGTAAATATTAGACTCAAATAAATGATAACTGCCTGGGGAGGCGATCGCACGGTAGCATCTCAACGCCAGCTTTGTTGGGTTGAACGCCGTCGTTGCGTAGGGACTAAGGCTAAAGAGATGCTTCGGACAAACGGATAACGTTAATCGTGCCGTGTCCCGGCTGATGATGATTGTCTTGATTTGCCGTCGTTGCGTAGGGACTAAGGCTAAAGAGATGTTTCGGACAAACGGATAACGTTAATCGTGCCGTGTCCCGGCTGATGATGATTGTCTTGATTTGCCGTCGTTGCGTAGGGACTAAGGCTAAAGAGATGCTTCGGACAAACGGATAACGTTAATCGTGCCGTGTCCCGGCTTGTGTAAATATTACAGCGGATTGCAGCCGTTAATGGTACACCTTCGTTTGTGTAGCGGCACCCTTACGGGTGCCGCTACACAAACGAAGCCTCTTGGCTGTACGTCACTCAGTTGCAATCTTGTGTAAATGGTAAACCTGTTGTGGGCGATCGCATTCCCAAAACACTCGCCGTATTACCATAACCTCAACACAGCTTGATTCCTACCCAGTACGCCCGGTTATTGCATACCTTCTGCGCGCCCAGAGATATATATATTTGAACCAGGTATCTGCTAACCCGTTATTGGAGGACTCGCCCGATGCATCGTGGCATTTACCACCTCAGCATTGTGACTGCAACCCTGCTGTTTTCCTTGATTTGTCCGGTACAACCCACAACGAACAACTTGGGAATAAAAAACGCTCTCGCACAAGCACAGAACGGTCAGTCATCCCCAGCTTCATCCTTACAAGACCGAAAAGCAGAGACAACTCGGCTTTTACAACAAGGTCAACAGCAGTTTCGCCAAAGTCAGTTTAGAGAAGCCCTCCAAACATTTCAACAAGCGCTGGTAATAGCCCGCGAAATTGGTGACAAGACTCTCACTGCCATTGCACTCAACAACATTGGGGCAGTTTACTACTATCTAAGCCAGTATCCCAAAGCGTTGGAATTCTACCAGCAAGCTTTAGCGATTCGCAGAGAAGCAGGCGACAAAGCGGGGGAAGGGAAGACTCTCAACAATATTGGGTCAGTTTACGACAATCTAAGCCAGTATCCCAAAGCGTTGGAATTCTACCAGCAAGCTTTAGCGATTCGCAGAGAAGCAGGCGACAAGGCGGGGGAAGGCACGACCCTCAACAACATGGGTTTCTTACTAGCCAAACAGAACCAGCCAGAATTAGCGATCGTTTTCTACAAGCAATCGGTCAATGTGAGAGAAACAATTCGGCAAGATTTACGAGTCCTACCACGGGAACAACAGGAATCCTATACAAAAACCGTTGCAGATACTTATCGCGCTTTAGCCGATTTATTAATAGCCCAAGGGCGAATTTTAGAAGCCCAACAAGTCTTAGAACTCCTAAAAATCCAAGAATTACGCGACTACACCCGCAATGCCAGGGCGGGGGGTCAAACTTCCGGCATTGCCTTAAATCCCACCGAAGAACAGATTATTAAAACCTATGGCAGCTTGATAGCATTTAGACGGCAGGTAGATGAGTGCAAGCAAACCCGGTGCAGCCAATTAAGCCAACTCAACGAACAGCTACAAGCAGTGACCCAGCAGTATAATCAGACCGTGCAGGCATTGAAAAAGCCGATAAGCGATCGCCTAGCCCAAGACCGCGCTTTCCTCAATCCCGAAACCCTTGCCGGTCGCAAAGCCAAAGAAATAGTCGAATCTCAACCCGGTACGGTACTAATTTATCCCTTTGTCCTGGATGACAAAATCTGGTTGCTGTGGGCATCGCAAGGAGGCATAATCAAAAGCGTCGAAGTTCCAGTCACTCGGCGTCAACTAGGGGAAGCAGTCTTAGAATTTCGCCAAGTCGTGCAAGATGCTAATTCAGGAATTGACGAAGTAGAGGCAGCCGGGAAAAAACTTTACGACTGGCTAATTAAACCCCTCGAATCCGAATTAAAAGCGAATAAAGTTCAAAACTTAGTCTTTTCATTAGACCGAGTAACGCGCTACATACCGATGGGCGCTTTGTTCGATGGCGAACGATATTTGATTGAAAATTATAGCGTTTCCACAGTCCTATCAGCCGACCTGACAGATTTGCGCGATCGCCTCCCCCCCGGCACGCAAAACACCCGCGTTCTAGCATTAGGATTATCCAATGCCGTTGCTGGCTTTAATTCCCTCCCCAACGTACCAGCAGAATTAGATGCGATCGTCCGAAAACAACCGGGCGATACCAAAGGAATATATCCCGGTACAGAGTTCCTCAACAATGCCTTTGACTTTCCCACATTGCGCGATAACTTATTAGGAAAAAAGATATTACACATCGCCACCCACGGAGATTTCGTCCGAGGACGCCCAGAAGATTCGTTTCTTTTATTAGGCACGGGTGAAAAGCTAACCATTCCCCAAATTGAAACATTGCAAGATTTAAGCGACATTCATTTAGTCGTCTTATCCGCTTGCGAAACAGCACTAGGAGGCCCCGACGCCGATGGTTTAGAAATAGCAGGCATTAGCTATTATTTTATCAATCGGGGAGCGAAAGCAGTAATGGCATCTCTATGGCAAGTAAGCGATGCAAGTACCAGTCTGCTAATGCAAAATTTATCCAGCAATTTAGCGAATGGGAATATAACAAAAACCGCAGCATTGCGACAAGCACAACTCAGTTTACTGCAAGGCAATCGGTCGCAATTTACTCATCCCTACTACTGGTCAGCATTTATTTTAATTGGCAATGGACTGTAAGCAGTGGACAGTGGACAGTGGACAGTGGACAGTTATATTGTGTTAGGTTCCATCGGAATTGTACGGTTAATGGCATTGTAGGGGCGGGTTTTACGAGACACATTTGATACCAAGCGAATTGTGTCGATAAACCCGCCCCGCGCGCGATGCCCATACAAGCAAACATAATATGATTTGATAGATTTTATAGGATATCCGTTGAATTTCCCATAATAAAAAAACCTCACCCCATCGTTGCGTAGGGACTAAGGCTAAAGAGATGTTTCGGACAAACATATAACGTTAATCATGCCGTGTCCCGGCAGCCGATTATGGGTAATCGACCGGACATGATATTACCTTTCAACTGTCAACTGTCAACTGTCAACTGTCAACTGTCAACTGTCAACTGTTGAATTAGCCATTCCCGCATATACTGAATGACCACTTGCGGCTGTTCCTGCTGCACCCAGTGACTGCAATTAGGAATATATTTAATTTGGAAATCCTGCACAAAATTTTCTGTCCCGTAAGTGAGTTCCTTACCCAATGCCATATCTTTTTCCCCCCAAATCATCAAAGTAGGAACGTCGAGAACGCCCCAAGAGCGATTTAAGAGTCCATGCTGAAAAACATTGCGGTAATAGTTCAACATTGCAGTCATTGCCCCGCGTTTTGCCGCCGCATCTTTGTAGGCGTTAATATCAGCTTCGGTGAAAGCGTTTTTGTCAACAGCCATACCTTTGAAAGCAGTTTCAATTGCCGCGTAATCGTTCAACTGTATTTGCCATTCGGGTATAAAAGGCAGTTGAAAGAAGAATATGTACGAACTGCGAAGCAACTGTTGGGGCGTAGTTAACCCAGCAGCAAACTTAGCCGGGTGGGGGATATTCAGCACGATTAAGCGTTCTACCATTTCGGGATGGGCGTAGGCGAAACACCATGCGATCGCACCCCCCCAATCATGTCCCACTAACACGCAACTAGAGTATCCCAATCCTTTAATCACACCCTCAATATCTTTGATAAACTCATCCATCACATACGCCGATTTTGCCGCTGGTTTATCGCTATCGTTATAACCGCGCAAATCGAGGGCGACGACCTTATAATCTTGAGCAAACTCCGGGATTAAATGCCGCCAAGAATACCAAAATTCCGGAAAACCATGCAACATCAGCATTAACGGCCCTTCTCCCTCGGTTACGTAATGCAATTTGATGCCATTGGTATAGATGTAATTTTCTTGCCTGGTAGCTGCTTGGATCATAATTTGGGTTTGGGATAACTGCTCAAGACTTACCCAAAGAAACCCGGTTTCTCTGAAAAATGGGTCGAAACCCGGTTTCTGCCTTCATCGTGCGTAAGTCCTGTGCTTTTAGTTTGCACAAAACCTAACCCCCTTACCCCTTCCCTGGGAGAGAAAGGGAAATAATACAGCCGATTGCTTTTCGAGTGAAGGAAAGCCCCTTGTTGGCTTCGTTTGTGTAGCGGCAGCAAAAATGGCAGCCGCTACACAAACGAAGGTCTGCCCTGTGTCAGTATTGTACTGCCGGAAATAGCGACGACAGGACTTGCACCCGCATCTCCTGGTCTACTCCAAGGCATTCTCACCTTTAAACTACGTCGCCCTTGGCAGTGGACGGAATCAAACCGTCATCTATTTCGCGTTGTCATCGCGATCGCTTTACCATGATTAAGCTACACTGCCTAGTATTACTATTGTACTACAGAAAAAAGCGACGACGGGACTTGCACCTGCATCTCCTGGTCTACTCCAAGGCATTCTCACCTTTGAACTACGTCGCCCTTGGCAGTGGACGGAATCAAACCGTCATAATAATCGCGATGGAAGCCGCAATACGCTTTTCCATTAAGCTACACTGCCATTTAATATTTTAGATTGTAGATTGTAGATTTTAGATTGATTTTTACTTTTCTTAAATCTGCAATCTCAAATCTCAAATCTACAATTCCCCCTACCATTCTGTTTCAGCATAATCTTTGAAGAACTTGTTAAACAAATTGCGTCCTTCATTTAATCCTACAAATATGGGGTCGCAAATGCGGGAAGCAGCATCAATGACATCAAAAGGCGGTCGTTCTCCTCGTGCTTGCATTGATTTGACAATGGGATAAGGATGTTGAAAGCTAATCCAGCCAGGGTCAACACAATTCATAAAAATGCGATACTTGGCATATTCTTTGGCACAAGTGCGAGTCATCATGTGCAGCGATGCTTTTGCCATATTAGTGTGAGGATGTCGCTCAGGTTTGTCAATACCGTTAAATCTTCCTTCCATCGAGGAAACATTCACGATATATTTGCTATTTTCTGTAAATTTCGCCATCAGCTTTTTTAATCTGCTATTGATGATGAAAGGAGAAATAGCATTTATCACATGCACTTCCAATAATTCCAGAATGCTCACTTGATCGTCTTTCATCAGCCAACTATTAAACGGGCGCAAATCTAACTGTTGCCCATCTTCTGCGTACATTCCTAACGGGAAAAAAGCCTCGTCATCTTGCTCGTCTGGGGGGAGGAGGGAAGAGTGGGGCTCCCCCTCATTCAACCGAGAAATTACAATCGCATTCGCTTCATCACCCGATGTTTTAAGATAGTTTTTGTCATAAAAACTACCTAAAAATAGATTGTGATATCGAACAACCAAAGGCTGTATTTCTTCCGGCAACTGTGACAAACCTAAAGATTTACCTTCAATCAAATGGCGATAAAACGCAGCCGGACGGCGAATCGTTTGCGCGGCATTGTTAATAATAATATCCCAAGGAGGATAGAAATTAATCAAATGTTGGGTAAATTGCTCAACGCTGACAAGATGCCGCAAATCTAAACCGTAAATATGCAAGCGATGCTTCCAATCATAAAAATCCGATTCTTTCGCATATCTAAAAGCAGCATCGTGAGGAAAGCGCGTCGTAGCAATAACACTTGCACCCGCTCGGAGTAATTTCAAAACCACTGCATAACCGATATTAACTCTAGCTCGAGTAACCAAAGCAAATAAACCTTGTAAATCGGCGGTTTGATTGGGTTTATTGTAATTAACATCTCCACAATTTACACAGAGTCGTGAATAAAAAGAATGTTGAGAGGAAACATTAGTTTTACAGACAATACAACGTTGCTGCTGGTTCATCATAAATTTGGCTTACCCGCGATGTATTTATGTCAACCAACCCACTGAAGAAGAGCTTTGACCTGAAGAATATCTTTTGCCATTGGGCAGAATTACTCGTTGCATTTTAACCTTCCAGAAATCAGAGCCTTGGATATTAGCCTGGTGGAAATTAGCCCAGTCGAGGTTAGGGTTTTTCAGAGTAGCTTGACTAAGGTTAGCACCGCTGAGGTTAACTCGATTAAGGTTAGCACCTTCAAGATACGATCCAAAAAAGTTAATTCTACTGAGGTTAAGCTCACTCAGGTTAGCGCCCAACAAATACGCGCCTCTAAAATTTACCCTACTAACGTCAGCTTCAACAAATTGGGCGTTTACCAGGTTCGCTTTAATAAACTTAGACTGGCTTAAATTAGCTTTGCATAAATTCATCCCGATCAGATTTGCTTTGGTGAAATTAACTTTTAGCAGCTTAGCACCACAAAAGTTAAATTCCCTCAAATCCGTTCGGCTGAGATTTGCCCGATTTAGTTTGACTCCTTTGAGGATAGCTCCTTTTAAAATAGCGCCGTTGAGGTTAGCACCGCTCAAGTTTGCGCCGCTAAGATTTGCGCCGCTGAGGTTGGTTTTGTAGAGTTTAGCTTCTCTTAGATCTGCGCCTCTCAAATCTGCACCGCTGAGGTTACACTGTCTGAAATTAATTTTTCTCAGGTTCTTCCCTCTGAGGTTAATTCCACTAAAATCTACCTCGACGTATTCCCAGAGTACAGTATGCGATCGCCACTTATTCCAACTAACAACACCTTTCTCAAGTAGGGCGACTAATTCTGACTTGGTAGCAAAGCCTAAGCAAGCAAACAACCGCACTTGCTCTGGTTCATCATCTAGCGCCTGAATTATCAATTCTAAGCCTGCATCTCCATATTTTATTGCCTCGCTTAGCGCCGCAATTCGATGCTCTGCTACTTGACTTTTTAGCCTGTGTTTAACTCCTGCTATTCCTCCCAAAACCGCACCGCTTAACGGAGGTGGAGCAGTTTTGCCCAGTACAGCATCGGTGTTTTTAGGTTGATTAGGAGGCTCTGACATTGCTCGTTTTCTCCCGCCGTGCGATCGCCAGTTGTAAATTTTATATTACAATGTAGTATAAAATCGTGACCGGGCTGCTGCCTGGAATTGAGTAGTGAGTATAAAAATCCCAGTACCCCACCCCCATAAATCCCAGTACCCCAACCTAAAAATACTCGCACCCCTACCCCAAAGATTTTTGCAACATCTATCTGCTTGGGGTTTCCAGCCTTGAGTACAACCTTAATAAATTTAATTAAGATAGATCGAGTGCAACGAAATAACTCACCCATGGCAAGGCTGATAAAAAGGTAATAGATTCCAACAGAGAGATCAAAACAATTTGGGTAGTCTTATGTCACCGATAGAAACATTCTTCACCTTTAGCTGTGCTTCCATTGTTGCAGTCGCTGCACTAGCCACTTGGCTGCGCTTTACCGAGTGGCGTTCTAATGCAAAACAAAATTAAAATTTCTTTGGTGGAAGGACATAACCGAACAAGATCGGATGCGTAAAAATCTAATATGCCAATCTGCGAGTCAAAAAAAACACCCCTCTTCTTGCAGGAGAGGGGATGGGGGTGAGGTTTGACTCGCAGTTTCTTAGACAGGACTTATATCATGTCCAATAGCAACGGTTGTGTAACTGCTAATAGCTAATCGCTAATGGCTGCTGTGGAGGCTATTGAATTGTGAGCAATGGCTAGCAATTAGCAATTACCCATCCATACACTACCGATACCTAAGGACATGACGCAAAGAAACCGGGTTTCTCTAAAAAATCGTCGGTTTGGCAAGCAAAGATCCCAGCCAGAAACCGGGTTTCTAGGAATGCCCTTGCGTAAGTCCTATTAGAGGCGCGTCAACAAACTGCGACCGTGAGTATCCGTACCGCAGGTGCTAAGCAATCCATAAAATGCACTTAATTTCTGCATCAGTTGGGTTTGCTTGGGACTGGGACGCCAGGGGTTAGGATTATCGTAGGCGTAGTAAGTTTCAACTCCGTCGATGCCGAGTCTGGCAGCTTCGTGGATTAGGTCTTCAGGCGATCGCCGATATCGTGCCGGGTGCGCCAGTACCGCCAAACCGCCCGCAGCTTGGATAGCCCCAATCACGTTATCTGCCTTTGCTGCATCGCCCTTAGCACCCGAACCTTGCAAATAAGGTTGTAGCGATGGGTGTTTTGGATCGAAGGCATAACCGAGAATGTGGACATCTGTATTCAACAAATCGGCGTTAATTTCTACCCCCGTCCACAGGTGGGGAATTGGGTATTGGCAGCGATCTTGATACCATTGTTTCCACTCTTGTAGCCAGCAACTCGCTTGCAGATAGCCGTTTACGCTGTGGTGATCGGTAATGGCAAGCCCTTGCAAACCGTTGGCTACTGCTTGCTCGATCAACTCCTGGGGTCTCAGCTTACCATCCGAGGCGATCGTGTGCATGTGAAAATTATACGAACGCGGACAGCTTTCTGGATCGATTGTCTCGAACACCTGTTTGAGTGCCGATACATCTCGTGCTGCTGCTTGGGTTGACTCTAAGGGTTGAAGATTAACTGCCATAACCGCCATAGAATTTTGCTGGGATTGTCTACTATAGTCCAACCCAACCGCAGCAAGGTGTCAGTGTGGCAAAGACTGCCACGACAAGTTATGCGCCCTTGACGATGGGCTGACTAGAACTAACTGTGTATAAGTGTTAAGACTAAGTTAGCAAAATTAAATACTATAAGCACAAACGTATTTATACCTAATTTCAATCTGAGTCATAAGTGGTAATGGGTAATGGGATAAATCCCATTACCCATTACCCGTATCCTGTGAGGTTTCATATTGTTTGACCCGCAGTACTGCTGCTGTTACGGACTTGCCAAGCTTTGTCTAATAATTGCGACCAGCGCTTTTGCACCTGTTTGGGCGTCCATTTGAGTAGGGATGCGATCGCGCGATCGGTTTCTGACTCGCGTTTTAGCTGCAACAGTTGCCGCAGGGGCGGTTCGAGTTGTTGCCAAAAGCTTTCCCACTGTTTTTCATTCATCCCCAGCTTTTCATCCAGATCGGCACCCAACCACTGATGTACCAATTGCCACTCTTGCTGGCGGGCGAATTTTTCTACATGGTACTTGAACCGCTGTTGTAGGTAGTCGCGCTGACGGGGTTTTAAGCCTAGAATTTCGTCAATCTCTTTCGCAGACAGGTCTTGCAACTTTAAAATCAAATAATCTACGCAATCAGACTGTTTTTGATCTGCCAGGTATTTGATTAAGGCTTCAATCACACGATCGCGCAACACCGACTCGGTTGGATCGACTGCCTCGGATACCATCGAAGCTCGTACTTGCTGCATCGCCGATGAGTTCCCATGCGCTTGCGCTTCGTCGCTTTTGGGAGATTCGGCAGCCAGTTCCATATCCATCGTCGTTTCCGCAGGCTGGCGGCGGGCAAACCCTTGCGCCCTCAACACAATTAGCTGCTGCGAACCACCGCTGCAAAGTCCGATCCGACGACGAGCATATTGTTCGGTAAAAGTCAAGTACTCGGCAATTTGGAGTTGGGTGCGAGGAGTGTAGTTGGCAGCGGTTTGATTTTCGCGGCGGAAAGCCGAGAGGGACTCGATGTAGAAGTTTTGCAGGAAGTCTTCTAGCATGTGATAGCGACCTTGGAAGCTAGAGGGGGATCGCATCGGTGTCATATAGCGATAAACCATCGCACCCAGCGTGCTGTGCAGTTCGATGCGCGCCTGTTTCGCACCGAGGTGATAGTACTTGAGACACTTGGAAATGCGGTGCCGCGCCAAACCAAGTTGCCAAGAACCGATACAGCCAGATTTTTGGATGCGGGGACTAGCAGCGCAAATGCGATCTACTTCCTTAGCAATGCGAGTAGCAACCGCTTCAATAGTAGAAGAATCCAACCCAATTTCTGTTTGTAGTTCTTTGGCGAGGAGATGGGCGAGAACATCTACATCGAATGCGGTGGCGATCGCTGGTTCGTTGATATTGTTATAAGCGGACTCTAGGGAAAAATTTGTATATGTAGCTTTCATAATTTCACCTACCTGTGGGACGCAGCACCTAGTCAGCCAATTGCGGAAAGCGAGTCACTTAACTGTCTCTACACTTTGACTTTAGGGCTTGATCAATAGCCACGGGTAAGGCGATGTGGCACTGTTATAAGCTGGCAAATTTAGGTAAAAAATACTATGGCTCCCCCTGGCAGAGGTGCTGGGGATGCAAGCAGGCTCAACCCCAATATGGGTGGGAGTTTTGGGCATTTAGAGACGGTGACTTCGCACCACAACCGTCCTCCCATTCACCCCGCCTGGGAGTGGACAATCGAACAACTGGTTCAAAAACGTTTTGTGATACGGATTTTAAATTTGAGAACGGGTAGTTACCTTTTCTCGCTTGATGGGTGAGTCTAACCCCCCAAGCCTCCCTATAATTGCATAGCCGCCATAGCCTCCCAACCCAGTCCCTGACGTACCACCACCGGATCTTCTCCCGTTAAATCCAGAATCGTTGAGACTTCAAAACCCGGTTCCGAACCATCGTCCACCATGACATCCACCAGTTTGTGCATACTGTCAAACAGTTCCTCCTTGGAGTAAAAGCCGTTGATTTCCCAGTTATCTGCCGAGGTTGTTTCATCCTCGCTAACTAAATGAGCTGAAGTAGAAATAATCGGATTGTCTAACGCCTGCAACAGCGCCTGACACACCGGATGGTCTGGCACTCGAATCCCGGTAGTTTTGCGCTTGGGATTCATCACTAGCTGGGGGACTAACTTGGTTGCCGGTAGCAGGAACGTGTACGGACCAGGTATTAAATGCTTCATCATCCGATAAGCAGAGTCGGTTACCCAAGCGTAGGTTGCCACATCGGATAAAGACGGACACAAAAACGTCAGCGGCTTATCATTCGATAGCTGTTTAATCCGCCTCACCCGTTGTACGGCGGATTTAGATTTGAGATCGCAACCGATGGCATATACCGTATCGGTAGGGTACAGCATCACTGCTCCTTCCTGAAGGGCTTCCTTAATTTGTTCTATACTGCGAGCTTGGGGTGTATCCGGATGAACCCTGTAAATTGTAGCCATTGGAACCTCGACGGGTAACTGTCATAGCAGATATTACCGACAAGTGGTTGTGGTTGTCTGTAAGGGGAAAAACAAAAATTTTGCAATCTATCGTTAGACAGAAAAACTTCTTTGATCTGTGGCAAAATTGGAATGGAAACGTTGCTGCGAACTCTGCTGTAAGCGGATTAAATATAGCTGAATCAGCTTTCTATTATGAACAAACTCGCCTACCTCGAATGTCCCACCGGCATTGCCGGTGATATGTGTTTGGGAGCGCTGGTAGATGCTGGTGTTCCAATTGATTACATAGTAGAAAAGCTCAGCAGTTTGGGCATCGCCCACGAGTATGAATTACGAGCTGAACAAGTAAAACATAATGGTCAACAAGCCACAAAAGTGCATGTTGAACTATTAGACCATCACCACCATCACCACCACCACGAGGGACACGCCCACGTCCACGGACGCTATCTGCCAGAAATTGAGCAAATGATTAGCAGCGCCAAATTGCCAGCGCGGGTGGAAGGGATGAGTTTGGCAGTATTTCGTAAACTGGCAGATGCCGAGGGTGCAGTACACGGAATTTCGCCAGAAAAAGTTCATTTCCACGAAGTTGGTGCGACGGATGCAATTGTAGATATCGTCGGTACTTGTTTGGGATTAGATTGGTTGGGAATAGAACAACTTTATTGTTCCGCAATGCCAACAGGTGGCGGGACAGTAAAAGCCGCCCACGGTGTAATGCCGGTGCCAGTGCCAGCGGTATTAAAATTGTGGGAAATCAGGGGAGGCGTACCAGTTTACAGCAACGGCATTGAGAAAGAATTGTGTACCCCTACCGGAGTTGCAATCGCCACCACCCTAGCCACCGCCTTTGGTTCCCCACCACCCATGACCATCCAGCGCGTCGCCAAAGGTGCAGGAACCATACAATTACCCATTCCCAACATCCTGCGATTATGGCTAGGGGAATCTACCAACGACCAATTACCAATTCCCAATTCCCAATTACCAATTCCCAATTTAGAAACCATTTCGGTGTTGGAAACCCAAATTGACGACTTGAGTCCGCAAGCGATCGCATACACCTTTGACGCCTTATTTAATGCCGGTGCATTAGATGTTTTTTCCCAACCTATCGTGATGAAAAAGTCAAGAGCAGGAATACTCTTGACAGTTATTTGTTATCCTGAAAAACTAGCGAAGTGCGAAGCAGTTTTATTTCAGGAAACAACAACTTTAGGAATTCGCCGCTCGACTCAGCAACGAACTATTTTGCCACGAGAAATTCATCAGGTGCAAACGCCTCTGGGCGAAGTGCGCGTCAAAGTTGCTTATCACCAAGGTTCTCTAACCAACGTCCAACCCGAATACGAAGATTGTGCAGCATTGGCAAAGCAACATCAAAAAAGTTGGCGCGAAATTCATCGCCTAGCTTTACAAAGTTGGTACAAACAAATTGGTAATTGGTAATTGGTAATTGGATTCATTGGCAGTAGGGGGGTTTAACGAGGCCATCACCAAAGTTTCGACCTATATCTCTTTCCTTGCTCAACAATTTTTCACAGAAACAAAGGTGATTTCCACAGATTGATTGGTAAAACCCGCCCCTACTTTTGACAATTACCCTCGTTTCCCAGGCGGTCGCCTGGGAACGCCATTACCAGCGCCAAGGGATGTAACTAACAACTTGAGTTATTAGACCCCTAGTAAAAGGCATACTGGATTGTCCAGTATGTAGGAGATTTCTTATGTCAACTATTTCCTCCTCCACATCTCAACCTATCGCTCTGGAAAACCTCTTTTACCCAGATTTTTATGACGACAATAGTCTAGATTTGGCTGGTTTTAGCGATTGGCAAGCATTACAGCAATCGAGAAATTACAGTCTAGCCGCCGGAGAAAATTTCTCGCCATTAGTCGATAGCAAGGGGGTTTTAACCAGATTGAATTATCCCCAATCTTTGGATAGATCCGGGAGCGATCAATTGGATAAAACCTCTGCTTTTATTGACCTTAATTTAGCAAAAAATAATAATATTCACCTGATAAATCAACCCTTGAGTTTTGGTTTAAACCAAGGTCAAGCTGCTTCTCGCTTGGTAGAAGAACGGCAGAATTTCAGCTCTTCTGGTTTGAATGAAAAACCTGCTTTATCCCAGCATCCTTTTAATAGTAACTTTGGCTATGGTTTGGTCGATGCCGCAGGGGCGGTAGCTGCCGCCATTGGAAGAAGTCCTTTTGCCGAAGTCTCCGCTCTAGGAGGAAATAATTGGGGATTGGATGCAATTAAAGCGCCAGAAGTTTGGCATCAGGGATACACGGGACAGGGAACTGTAGTCGCTGTAATTGATACGGGAGTTGACTACACCCATAGGGATTTGGATAACAATATTTGGGTTAACCCAAAAGAAATTCCTGGAAACAACCTGGATGATGACGGCAATGGTTTTGTTGATGATGTCCGGGGTTGGGATTTCGTAAATGATGATAGCGCTCCGATGGATGAACAAGGACACGGCACTCACGTAGCGGGAATAATTGCAGCAGAAAATAATGGCTTTGGCACAACTGGAGTCGCTTTTAATGCCAAAATTATGCCCGTGAGAGTGTTAGGCGAATCGGGAGGGTCTCAATCAGATATTGCTGCCGGAATTCGTTATGCTGTCGATAACGGTGCTGATGTAATCAACCTGAGTCTGGGAGGGGATTTTACTTCTGCTCAAGAAGCTAACGCGATTAGATATGCTGCTGAAAAAGGCGTTGTCGTTGTGATGGCAGCAGGCAACGAATCTAAATCCCAACCTGTATATCCAGCTCGCTATTCTACCAATTATGGAATTGCTGTTGGGGCAGTCAATAGAAATAATCAGATGCCTGGGTTTTGCAACAAAGCTGGAACTACAGAGTTAGATTATGTAGTTGCCCCTGGAGTTAATATTTACTCTACCTGGACGGGTAATAATTATGAATTCGCCACTGGTACGTCGATGGCTTCACCTTATGTTGCGGGTGTCGCTGCTTTGATTTTAAGTGCCAATCCCAATCTGTCACCGGCGCAGGTAGAAACAATCCTGACTTCAACAGCTAATTCGACAATCGTGCAGTCTGCTGGTGCAAATTCAACAGCAGCAAAAGGTTTAAAATCTAGTGCGGCAATGGTCGATAGCTTAACTGGAAATACTATCGATGCTGATTTTGATAGTTCTAGTTTGGCAGATGCTGCTGCGAAGGATTTTAATCTAGATCCAGTGACCTGTGCGGCGGCGCTCAAGCACCTACTACGAACGGGTGGGAGCGGGCAAAATACTGCTGAAAATGAGATTGCACCCAATACATATCCACAGCTACTGGCAAACGAGATCTCACCTGGGGGTGTACCCTGTATTGCCGCCAATTTCAAAAATAGTATCAATCTACCCCTCGAAACTGGTGTAGCTTCCATCCCGCTGGATTTTTGGGATAATTCTACCGGCTATATTCCCGAATTCTAAATGTAGGGTGCGTAAGCGTTGCGTAACGCACCACCAACACTAAGTCCTGTTTTGCTACCCAATCCCAGATAGAACAGGACTTACGCAGCGATACCATATCTGGTGGAAATGGTGCGTTACACTCGGTTAACGCACCCTAAATATAGAGATGTTGCATAAGTCCTGTAGAAATGTTTAGCGTCCCATCGCAAAAAGGAAATTTATCATACATAAAATCCCCACCAGAACCTGTAAGATCGGTGGGGGAACCTAAGCTATTGAATCCAAAATGAGGCTAAATTCAAGTTGAGTTTTCGGTGCTAAATAGCGAGTGGATTAATCCAAGCGATCCAATTCGCGGGATTTGTCTTTAGCATAGCTAGAAACATCATCCGCAGCTTGCTGAGCTTTATAAGCTGCATCTTGAGCATTTTCCTTCACGTTAGATGCTGCTTGCTTGGCACTACTTTTCACACCATAAGCGGCATCTTGAGTGTTTTCTTTGATGTTTTCAAGTCCCCGCTGAGTGCCCTTAGTAACTCCTTCGGTTACTTCTTTAACAGAAGAGCCTATATCCTCACCAAGGTTTTCAATTCTTTCGCCAAGAGGCGTGCCTGAACGGTAATTGCGAAAGTATTGTTCGGGGTTGTCAGCGCGCTTTTGGAGATTTTGTTCAGCTTTCTTTTCCAGATAACTTGCCTTCTCTTCAACTCCCGTTCTGTCAGCTCTGGGATCGACATCGCTAAATTGATTCATCCCACCTTCGCGGGGATTAGTGATGGCATTTTTAGGCACGTATTGTTCGGGATATGCCTTGGTATCTAGAGCTTTGGCTTGCACTGAGTTACTGGGGCTACAAGCAGTCGCGAAAAATAAGAAACTGCTTGCCAAAAACACCGTAACAATCCGGAAAATACGCAGATTTTGCCAAAAATAAATGATTCGTTTCATCGGAATATTTCCTCCCTTTTTTGAGTTTTGTTAGAGTTTAACTGCCAACGCATTCGCGCGCAAATCCATCTTTAATTAAGTAACCGATTGTTGCCTTCTATTTCACAGAATCAGCCAAAACCTCGATTACTTATGCGTTTTGGGTACAGTGTTTATAGGTTCGCCTCCTTTTTGGATTTCTTCAGATTTATCTGTTAAGAATTCAGACGCTTCTGAGAAAGCTTCCTGAACTTTTTCCAGCCGGTCGCTGATGCGATCTCCTAAATTTTCCTGGCGCTGAATCAGCCCGCCCGGTTGAGGTTTTTCTGCGTCTTTTGCAGTTTTAATCGGTAATTTTTTTCCATTCTCGAACGTACCTGCCGGTGCTTCAGCCCCTGGATAAAGTAGCTCTTGATGCTGAGAATCGGCAATCAGCCGCTCGGAATTAAGCTGTAAATCTGCCCGATCTTTACCAGTTTGGTTGTTAATGCGAGGGTCGGTAGATGAATTAAAATTGGTGTAACCATCTCCACCACCTTTGTAAGGGTTGTTTGCCCCACCCGCTTGCACTGGAGGGTTGTTCGGACGCGCCCCTCTGGCATCACCAGGGTTACAAGCGGTGCTAAGAAATAGCAACGCACCTGCTAAAAACACAGTCAATATTTTACGCAGTTGCAGTTTTTTAAATAACCCAGTCAACTGTTTCATGGCTTCCTCCCATATTTTTATCCAACGCTTGTTAAGGATAGAAAAAAAATCAAGATTAATTCCTCTAGCTGAGGTCGCATTATTGTGAAGGCAAACCAGAATTTTTTTCTAACTTTAGAGAGAGAATGGTAGCGCAACTAGCTAAAGGAATAAAACTAAAAAATACAGGTATTTAAACAAAAAACCAGTCGCAAAAATACCTGGTGAAATATTTATTAAGTAATCGAAAGAAGGCTCTAGGCAAAACTCCTAAAGCCTTCTTGCTAGATATGCGATATGCCTCCCTTCCGCACTCGCGTTCGCCCGCCAGCAATCACAGCGCATTCCCAAGCTTGGCGGTTGACTTTTTACAGGACTTACCCAGAGAAACCGGGTTTCTGACCTCCGAAGTGGGTAAGTCCTGTTTTTAGAACCGCTGACCGGGAGTACCCACTTCATTGGGTTCGCGGTAACGCGCGGGTTCTTCGCGCTTCTTGGCTAAACCAGCCAAACCGATTAAACCCAGCAATCCCAGCCAACCCCAATCAAAGCCGCGGTCTTCGGTGCCATATTGGGTCCCGGCGCGACGGTCGGTGTCTACTGTATTGGGATTGGTCGTCGTTTGAGCAGATGCGGGTAAAACGGCGGGGACGCTCAAACTCAAGGCGAGAAGGCTAGCTCCAACAAATTTAGAGAATTTCACAGTCAAGTTTCCTCCTTCTGTTTTAAAATCCCTGAAGATTCTTTGCTACAACTGTTATGGTGTGTGAGGGTAGGCAAGTGAGCGAGTCAACAAAACAACTCTTATTTATTACCTTATTGATTGGCAGTAAAACTACAATCATCCTGCGGCTAGAAACTTAGAATTTCTTAGACTATCACTAGAGATATAGACATCCCGCCCAGAGAGATTTACACCTGCACCAGGCGTTCTCTTCCCCTGTGTTTTAGGAGCGGCTCAACGCCAGTAGTAAAACTTTTACATCCCTGTCAAAATGAAGCAAATTATTTCATCTCTAAAGCCTTACCTGCGCTGGGTAATTATAGGCGGGACGCTGTTTTTTTTGGTCAAAACTTTTAAGGATAACTGGCAGGAAGTCGCTACAATCCGGATTACCAGTGCTGGATGGACAAATCTAGCGATCGCTTGGTTGGTCACTTTACTCGCTCACGTTTGGTCTGGTTGGGTTTGGAGTTGGATTCTCAGGGAATTAAACCAACCTTTGAGCGGACCTTGGGGTGTCCGAGTTTACCTGATGACCAATTTTGCTAAGTATTTACCTGGTAATATTTGGCATTTTTACGGACGAGTGAGAGCGGTTAAAACTGCTGGTGCTTCGGGAGGTGCTGCTACTTTAAGCGTGTTGTTGGAACCGCTGCTAATGGCGGCATCGGCGTTATTGATTGCTTTAATTTGTATCCAGTTTGTCGGGATTGGGTTACCCCAGCAATACAGATGGTTGCAATTTCTCGGTTTACCCGCAGTGCTGATGGCGGTTCATCCCTGGAGTTTGAACAAAGCGATCGCTTTGATGGGTCGTTTGAAGCTTCAGTCACAAGATTCTAACCCGCCTCATGGTACTGGTTTCAAAATGGAACATTATCCCCTCATACCTTTACTGGGAGAATTGGGTTTTGTCGGACTGCGAAGTGCTGGTTTTTTGTTTACTTGGATCGCCCTCCAACCTGTGGATCTCAACCAGATGATTTTGATTTTAGGGGATTTTAGTTTGGCTTGGATGTTGGGTTTGATTACACCGGGCGCGCCGGGAGGTATTGGTGTGTTTGAAGTGACGGCGATCGCTCTCCTCGATCGATACTTTTCTGATGGTCTTATCCTCAGCGTCGTCGCCTTCAACCGCTTGGTCAGTATTTTAGCTGAAGCTGCCGGTGCTGCACTGGCTTTGCTGTACGAACGTTGGTTTCACCAGACAATTGATTAAAAAGTAACGCCAGTTGCTAATTGCTAATTGCTAATTGCTAATCTAGCATTTTTCCTGATTGAGCCATTAGCCATTAGCCGCTAGCAGAGAGATAACTACCAACTTGATCCAGTGATTTTCTCTGACCAATATTCATAATTTTCGGCTTTTTTATCTTCCTTTAACTGGGAAAAAATTCGGTATCTATCCAGAGCCAAGCAGGAATTATTCCCAGCAGCATTAGTATTTGGCATCTGGACTAAATTGTATTCAACATCTTCCGTATAAATTGCCAATGTTACGTTTAAAATTTCTAAAAAATTAATTAACCATTCGCATTCGTCTTCTGGATATTTTTCGTAGTATTGGATCGCGACTGCCAGACAAGCTTCTAAATGCGCCCGCACGTTCTTACAAATTAGTACCAGTTTTACTAAAACCACCACTAAATTTAGTGCGTGTCCTTGGGTCAGCAATAAAATGAATAGCTCAGAAGGTTCTTTCTTATTATTTTTAATTAAATATTCTATGACTCGATTACAAGTTCGGTATATTAATGAATTATCCAAACTTTCTTCATCATAATTTTCATAAATCCTTTCTAATTTACCTGCCATATTTTTACTTAAAGCCTTAGCAAAATTTTCATTTCCTACATCAAATATCAAATATTTTATCAGGTTTTTCTTAAAATCCTTATAGTTTATATTTTGATTTTGTTTAACAAAAATATGTGCTAGGTTTGTATAGCTAAATGCGCCACGCCTGAGTACAATCGCTTTCACCAGAGGCAAAACTTCATCCCCCAATCCAGTTGGATTTTTAATCCTGTGGTTATTAGCAACAGCAGATTGAGAACGAGCGGTGTACATAGCTAGTTCAAATTTAAACTGCTCTTTCAATTGCTGCGAAAAGATTTTTGCAGCTGACCGCTGTTCTACTGGATTATTCAAATCCACATATTGAGGGACTAATAGGTAAGAAGTGAAGCGATTTGTCCAATGGGAGCTTACATTGTATTTTGCCACAAACAAATTAAGTTCTTGATAGTCTTTGCTCTTAATAAAATTAACTATCCATTTTGGCAGACGGTCTAAGGTTGGCGAGCCAGTTTTTTCACCAATCTTATATTCAATGAAGATTTTAATTAGAGCGTGAATCCCTTGATATTGCCGGGTAGCATACCAGTTATTGATCAGAATATAACAAGATCGCTTCAGGGTATTTCTAAACTCTAATTCATCATTCCCCAACATCAGTTCAGAGATAGCAATCAGCGCTTTTGAGTAACGGATTCCTCCAGAATAAATAAATATATTTTTAAATTCTTGCACCACCTCATCAGGATGTTTTCTCTTAACGCTATCTAATAAATATTCGTAAATAATACTTTGGTTTTTTTGAATATGTTGAGTTTTTTCAAGCTGAATCATATCCTTTGTATGAGGAGCATTTGGTTCCTCGTTATCTAAAATTTCAAGTAATAATGATTGCGTCATTTTCCTGTAATTAGGCGTTTATAACCTAGATGTAAACCTGAATCAACTTGAGAGCATTTAGCTATTTTTGATTTTAAATTATTTTAGCTGCAAATAGGCGTGAAACTACTCACCCAAGCGGGTTATAGATATAGGATGCTTTGGCGACAAAACGCCGTGCCAGCTAAATCAGCACTTACGCAAAAAAACTTTGGCGATCCGAAAAATCGTGGGTTGAAAGTCGCGAGATTGACGCATCACCTTTGTTTTTGACGCCGCGTGCGTCAGTGCTTTAAATGCAAAACTATGCACGTAACCTTGACAATTTAGAATTTGGCGACCTCGTTCGCCGAGTCGCCCATTCGTGCTGTGATGATAACCTCCGAATGCTTCTTTCAGATAAATTAGCAGCTGAAAATCCATTTGTAAAGATATGATTAAGCGAACCAAGTAGGTTGCCGTTTTTCTTTAAATGTACAGGACTGACGCAGCACGAGGCCAGAAACTCGGTTTCGACCGTCGATCTCTGGTTACCAAACCCACGATTTTTCGTAGAAACCGGGTTTCTTTGTTTAAGTCCTAATGTACTTGACAAAAGCTATTGACATACCCATTAAAAAAGGGTCGGTTCACAAACCGACCCTTCTGTAGTTATGGGGGTGGTGGGACTTAAACCCACAAATTTACGGCAATCCCACGAAAAACCAACCCTTTCACTCACCCTGCAAATGCAATCCTTTATGTTCCGGCGGTTATCTACCCAAGCTAAAGACGAAACACTATTCGGAAGTAAACTGAGGGGGTCGTCCTGGGCACTTTGTATAACCTGAGTTTGAGACAAAAGTGAGAGAGAATGCCGGTTTAAGCAGGGAAGCTAAAGGCTGAATTGCCCAACCGCACACCTGATATTTAAACATGGGCGGGAAGAGAATCGAACTCTTATTCCCTCGCGGGAGGTAGATTTTGAGTCTACTGCGTCTACCAGTTTCGCCACCCGCCCTTGGGTGAAGCTTTACCATTATACACCATTTCTCCGTTTTGCAACAACAATTGATATTCTTTACTGCTCGCCCAGCGATCGATTTCTCTGGCTCGCAGTACCGGCACCGGGTGAGTCAGGGCGCTTGTTTGCGCCTGCTTGAGCATTTCGCCCAATTCGTTGTTGCTGATATTGTCGTAGGCGCGGGCTTGGGCTAAAAACGCTTCTAAGTTCAATTGGGGGGCTAAAGTCGGCGAACCGCCTGCTAGCTTCATCAGGACAGAACTGACGACTTTGGGGTTTTGGGTAGCGAGTAACGCGGCGCGATCGCAGGTAAACTCAGCACAGCGCAACCACCGTAACATTTGTTCCCGCATCCCTTGCGCCACGATTCCCCCCCAATTGGGAAGTTGTCCGGCTGCCAGTACAATTAAATTCGCGATCGTCAAGTAAACCCCATGCTCGCACTTGAGGTGTCCCAACTCGTGAGCAATCACCGCTTGAATTTCCTCCGGCACGAGCAAGTCAATTAAAGACGTGTGCATGACGATAAACGGCTGTTTCCCCCGCATCGCAAACGTGTAAGCATTGGGAACCGGATGTTGGCGCACGTAGAGTTGGGGCGGTTCCAAATCCAAAATTTGACAAGCTTCCAGCAGCAGCTTGTGTAACTGGGGCAGTTGTTTTTCTCCCACCAACACGCTTGCCGCAATATTTTCCAGATAGAAAAACTGTTCTGCCACTGGCCCCAACAAATTGCGTACCATCACATCAAGGCCAGATAATTGCTTAATCGCCTGAGTTGCCTCTAAATCCAGAGGATGGCGAAATTGGTCTGCTTTTAAACCGATCAGCGGCGTCTTAGGGAAATACATGTATCGTTTTTCAGATCTGGGTGCTTGAACTTGGTTGGTTGCGACGCGGAGAATCGCAGCCAGTTGCTTCTAGAGATCTTAGTTCATCAGCTGAGAAACCGGGTTTCTGCATAGATCCAGGACTTACGCACGACGAGAAAAGAAACCCGGTTTCTTTGGCGAAAACCTGCGGAATTCTCTTTTTCTTCTTCTTTGCGTCCTACCCTTCTTCGCGGTTCATTTCAAAGCCCCTCCCCGTGTCGGGGAGGGGCGATCCAACTGCCGATTTAAGTTAGCGTTTAGCCAACTTTATCAGTTTGAGCCACCAGAGGCGCATCGGCTTCAGTTTCTACCTCAGCTGGAACGCGCTTAATTTTTGCTCCCAGTTTTTGCAGTTTCAATTCCAGGCTTTCATAACCCCGGTCGATATACCGCAATCCTTGGAGAGTCGTTTTGCCTTCCGCCGCCAATCCTGCCAACACCAACGCCGCACCGGCGCGGAGGTCAGTTGCCATGACGGGGGCGCCGGATAGGAAAGGCACGCCTCGGATGACGGCGTTGTTACCTTTGACGCGGATATCTGCCCCCATGCGGTTCAACTCGGCGACGTGGCGCAAGCGGTTCTCGAACACGGTTTCGGTAATGATGCTATTGCCTTCGCACAGGCATAGCAGCGACATGAATGGTGCTTGCAGGTCCGTGGGGAAACCGGGATAGGGTAAAGTTTCGATATCCGTTGGCACGTGAGCGTTTGCCCCCTGGATGCGCAGGCAATCTGGTGCTTCGACGATAATTTTAGCGCCGATGGCTCGCAGTTTTGCGATCGCTGCCGTTATATGATCCGGCACCACTGACGATAAAATGATTTCCGAGCGCGTAATTGCTCCTGCGACTAAAAAAGTTCCCGACTCAATCCGGTCTGGTATGACGCTGTAGTCGGTAGAATGCAGGCTCTTAACGCCATCGATAATGATGGTATTAGTTCCTGCGCCGCGAATGCGCGCCCCCATTGCACGGCATAAATTAGCCAAATCTACAACTTCTGGCTCTTGTGCCGCGTTTTCGATCGTGGTTTCTCCGTCTGCTAGCGTTGCCGCCATCATCAACGTTTCCGTCGCCCCAACGCTGGGGTAATCCAGGTATATATTGGCACCTTTCAACCGGCGATTGCTACCGGGGATGTAGGCATTCACCATCCCGCGATCGATTTGCACATCTGCCCCCATCGCTTGCAGACCCCGCACGTGGAGATCCACGGGTCTGGCACCGATGGCACAACCCCCCGGTAGGGGAATTCTGGCTACCCCAAGTCTTGCCAATAGCGGCCCAATTACAAAGAAACTAGCGCGCAGCTGGCTGACTAGCTCGTAAGGCGCTTGGGATTGTCCGATGTCACGAGCATTGATGTCTAAAATATCACCGTGTCGCTCTACCTTCACGCCCAAGGCTGCCAGAATTAGAGCCAGACGATGCACGTCCACCAGTGAGGGAACGTTACGAAGGCGACAATCATCCGGGCAGAGTAAGGCACCTGCCATGAGCGCGAGGGCAGAGTTTTTCGCCCCACTGATTTGGACGTGACCTTGCAGCGAAGACCGCCCCCAAATTTGCAAAACGGATTGGTCTTCTTCTGGCAAAGCGTGAGTTTCGGTTAGGTTAAGTGAGAAAGTAATTGTCTTACCCTCCACAATCAAGGGACAATTTCAGATTTCTGGAAATTTGGTTTAGATTCTACCCGAAAGATGTCAGTTGTCTAGTGTTTTGCTCAAAAAGGTCTTGGCTAATGGCTAATGGCTAATGGCTAATGGCTAATGGCTAGGCTGGATCTGCACCCTCCCTGTTTAACGAGATATTTCGTGTTTGCGCCCCCATTGCACGGCATAAATTAGCCAAGTTCCACTCAATGGTTGGTAAAACCCGCCCTTACTGGTGGTTCGGAGTTAGGGGCTTCTTTAACGAGATCGGGACTTACGCAACGTCTCTATACGTAGGGTGCGTTAACGCAGTGTAACGCACCATCTCCCCCATATCTAGAGTTGCTGCGTAAGTCCTGGAGATATTTCCTGCTTCCACAAATTGGTTGGTAAAACCCGCCCTTACTGGTGGTTCGGAGTTAGGGGCTTCTTTAACGAGATACAGGACTTACGCAACTACACTAAATATGCTATATGGTGCCTGACTCTGCTCGAAGAGAGCACCCTACATATAGAAACTTGGCGTAAGTCCTGGTTCCACAGATTGGTTGGTAAAACCCACCCCTACAACCAGGCTGCCAAAAATCCCATTCCCCCCTGTTGACAAATCAGATTACTTACGCAAAAATAGTAAATCGGTGACAAAATTAAACAAACCTGCGGAACTGGCGGAATTGGTAGACGCGCTAGATTCAGGTTCTAGTGGCAGTAATGCCTTCGGGGTTCAAGTCCCCGGTTCCGCATTAAAATTTCCGATTGTAGATGGCAGATTTGAGATTGAATTATCGCTTAAATCTGCAATCTGCAATCTAAAATCTAAAATTACCCGATGTTGACCAGTCTGCAAAATCCGCTGGTAAAGGAAATCCGCAAGTTACACGCTGCCAAGGAACGGCACGAGAAGCAAATGTTTTTGTTGGAAGGGACGCACTTGGTTTCGGAAGCTTGCGCGGTAGGTTATCCCCTGGAAACGGTTTGTTATACTCCTCAATGGCAGGAGCGTTACCCAGAACTTTGGCAAGAAGTTAGTCAAAGCGCCTTGCGCGATCAAATAGTAAGTCCAGAAGTCCTCAAAGCGATCGCTACCACCGTCCAACCCGATGGCGTTGTCGCAGTTGCGAAACGCCTGCAAATGCCTTTTCCTACCGTCCCCACATCTCTAGCACTGGGTTTGGAAACAATCCAAGACCCTGGTAATCTGGGAACTATCATCAGAACCGCCGCCGCTGCGGGTGCAACTGGTTTGTGGGTGAGTGCAGATAGCGTAGATTTAGATCATCCTAAAGTTCTCAGGGCGTCGGCGGGACAGTGGTTTAGATTACCAATGGCAGCGGGTGAAAATTTAAAATCGCTGGTACAGTCCTGTCAGCAACAAGGAATGCAGGCGATCGCTACAGTACCCGATGCCAAGTTGACCTACTGGGAAATTGATTGGAATCAACCCGGTTTGATTCTGCTGGGTAACGAAGGTGCTGGACTATCTGCCGACTTAGTCGCCCTGGCAGATCGACAAGTTAGAATTCCCTTAAGTCCGGGAGTCGAGTCGTTGAACGTGGCGATCGCTGCCGCCTTGATATTGTACGAAGCACGACGGCAACGGCAGCGGAGGGAATTTTAAATATCAGATGTTAGATTTTGGATTTAAATCGAAGTTCAATGTTTGATTGGCAATTCCAATCGTACTAACGCCTTCGCTGCTGCACGAAAGCTGCAATATCAGCAACTGCTTCCTCAAACGCGGCTAAGTCTAGATGGGATAAATGTTCCGGTGTTGGTTGTTCGGTGCTGCTATCTTCCAAACGCTCTTGGGATGCAGATGGGGTATCGTCGTTTAGTAACATCGCTGCCAATTGGTGCAGGGACTCGATAAATGCTTGGTCAGCGGCACGACGAAGATCTTGTTGATATGAGTCCACAATCAAGGTTGACTGCAAAAGTGAAGCTTACTCATCCAGGCTAGCTTTCACGGTGCGCGTGACTATTTTATATAGTCATCACCGTTTTACATTAAAATTACGCCGAATTTCAGCATTCATACAACAAACTTAACCTCTCCGCAAGATTAGAATGCCCTATTTGTGTGTAATAATTCCATCCATGGGAAAATATTTGGCAGGAAAAAGCGCGTTTCGGTTGTCTAAATTGCCCCCTACAGTTGAGAATTAATAAGGGCAACGCACAAGGCTGAGATATGGAGAGTCAGGCATTTGATTACGATCTAGCGATCGTTGGTGCAGGGGTAGGCGGACATGGTGCCGCGCTGCACGCAGTTAGTTGTGGTTTAAAAACGGCGATTATCGAAGCTGCTGATATGGGAGGAACCTGCGTCAATCGCGGTTGTATCCCTTCTAAGGCACTTCTGGCAGCTGCCGGAAGAGTGCGAGAGTTACGCAACGCCCACCATCTCAAAACCCTGGGAATACAGGTAAAAAGTGTAGAATTTGACCGGGTCGCCATCGCCAACCACGCGGCAAATATCGTCTCTAAGTTGCGAGGCGACTTAACCAACAGTCTCAAACGCTTGGGTGTAGATATTATTCCCGGTTGGGGTAAAGTAGCGGGAAGTCAAAAACTCACCATCGCCACAGATACTGGTGAAAAAACTATTACCGCTAAAGATATTATTCTCGCTACCGGATCGGTGCCTTGGGTTCCCCCCGGTATTGAAATCGACGGCAAGACCGTCTTCACCAGCGACGACGGTATCAAACTAGAATCGCTTCCCCCTTGGGTGGCAATTATCGGCAGCGGTTATATCGGTTTAGAATTTTCCGATGTCTACTCGGCACTCGGTTGCGAAATCACGATGATTGAAGCGCTGCCAGAGTTAATGCCGGGATTTGACCGCGATATTGCCAAAATCGCCGAACGGATTTTGATTACTCCCCGCGATATCGAAACCAAAGTAGGTGTTTTGGCACAAAAAGTTATCCCCGGTTCTCCGGTAGTCATCGAACTCGCCGACGCCAAAACTAAAGAAGTGGTAGATGTACTGGAAGTCGATGCTTGTTTGGTAGCTACTGGACGCATTCCTTATACTCAAAATCTGGGGTTGGAATCCGTCGGCGTCGAAACCGATAGGCGTGGATTTATTCCAGTTAACGACAAGTTGGCAGTATTATCGGCAGGGGAACCCGTCCCGCACTTATGGGCGATTGGAGATGCGACGGGTAAGATGATGTTGGCACACGCCGCATCGGCACAAGGCATTGCAACGGTAGAAAATATTTGCGGACGCGATCGGATCGTAGACTATCGCAGCATCCCCGCCGCCGCTTTTACCCACCCAGAAATCAGCTTTGTGGGATTAACCGAAACCGCAGCAAAAGAGTTGGGGAAAGAAGAAGGTTTTGAAGTCGCCGCCGTGCGGACTTATTTTAAAGGCAATTCTAAAGCAATCGCCGAAGGCGAAGCCGACGGTATCGCCAAAGTTGTCTATCGGAAAGATACAGGAGTTGTCCTCGGCGTCCACATCATCGGATTGCACGCTTCCGATTTAATTCACGAAGCATCGAATGCAATCGCTATCCGTCAGTCAGTCCAATCCCTAGCTGATCTGGTTCACGCCCACCCCACACTTTCAGAAGTGCTGGATGAAGCGTATAAACGCGCCGCAGGTCATGGCTAATAGGTAATAGTAAATAAAAACACCAATTACCAATTACCAATTACCAATTACCAATCACCCAAAATGCAGATTCGTCGTCGTCCCCCCAATCCCGCCGTTGCGGTCCAAGAATTGCGCTATCAGGTAGCGATGCCAGATTCCTCGCCGCGCCATATCTTGGAAGAAATTGTCTGGTATAAAGAAACCGAAGTTACCCAAATGAGGGAACGTCTGGCGCTGTCGGAATTGCAGCGGAAAATAGCCGACGCGCCAGCACCCCGAGATTTTGTCGCCGCTTTGCGACAAGGTAAAACTAAACCAGCACTGATTGCGGAAGTCAAAAAAGCATCTCCGAGTAAAGGGGTAATCAGGGAAGATTTTGACCCAGTAGAGATCGCCACAGCTTACCAAACTGGCGGCGCGACTTGTCTTTCGGTTCTCACCGATGAAAAGTTTTTCTGTGGTAGCTTTGAAAACCTGGCTAAAATCCGCGCTGCGGTTGACTTGCCTCTTTTGTGTAAAGAGTTTATTATTTACCCTTACCAGATCTACCTAGCTCGCCTTAAGGGTGCTGATGCCGTACTGCTGATCGCGGCGATACTTTCCGACCAAGATTTGCAGTACTTTGTTAAAATAGCCAATGCTTTAAGGATGACTGCCCTGATCGAGGTGCATACTTTAGAAGAGCTAGACCGCGTGTTAGCCTTGGACCGAGTTGACCTGGTTGGCATTAACAATCGCAACCTGCAAGATTTTTCTGTCAACCTGGAAACAACAAAGGAAATATTGGCGGCGCGGGGTGACCAACTGCAAGACCGGGGTATTCTGGTCGTGAGCGAGTCGGGTTTGCATACACCCAATGACCTCAGCTTAGTAGCAGGTGCTGGTGCTGATGCCGTTTTAATCGGCGAGTCGTTGGTAAAGCAACCCGATTTAGCAGGCGCGATCGCGGCGCTGTTTGCTTTAGCGCAGTCTACCACCTAGATAATAGGGGAAGCCAGACAGCTTCGTGGCAGCCCGAAGCGGGAACTTGGATTCCTCAAAGTGAGGCTATAAAACTGAGGTAAATTCGCATAAATGGAGCAAATACCCCTTCCCTCTCCGATTCACTACGAACTGGTTCTGCAAATGCTAGAACGACAAACCATGTTCGCGGTGACGGGGACTCCTGCTATGAGGGAAAAAGTTCAGCAACTGATTGTTACCATGCGGAAAGCAGCTGCTCAACAAAAACAACTGGAAGAAATTTTCCAGCAGGCAGGTTTACAAGTAGACTACCGTTGGTCGCTCAATCACGTCAATTCCGACCCTAATTCCCCGTCAGATCGCTTCCCCATGCGCTAAAGTCCGCCTGCTTAGCTTCTGACCAGTTAACAGTACATTGACACTCGCCGCTATAAATAGACGGCGATTCTTTCCTGGCATAAATCTATGGGTAACCTGAACCAAAGTACCGCGCAACCGAATACTCTAGAGCAGAGTGATACCAGTTTAACCCTTTCGGTTAAACGTCTTTTAACTACAGCGTCCCGAAGAGAGGGAATTTCACCCGCGTTTAAAGGTCAAAGTGTCTGTGGTAATTATAGCATGTCCTAGGCAGTTAAAAATGCCGCGTCGATGTTCCTCCACGACTTAAAAGATGGTGGTTTCCTATCTCCCGTCAGGTTTTAGATCAAAATCCCCAAACAGGTCGCGCTCTCAAACGACCTCAACCTTTCTGTCCTGAGAAATATTAATTCAGATTTGCGCAACCAGGGAATGGGAAAATCTAGCGGCTAAGATTTGGCAACTCCAGAGCTTGACTAAATAGCAAAATACTTTGCTAAATTTACTCCTAGTTACTTATGGCGATAGTCTTGACTCGGTTGTAATTTTATGCTAAGTTTCGCAGAATGCCGAAAACCAAGGCTTCAAATTCTTTGGTTTGTAAACCACAGCCTGTAAAAAGGTCGTAGGTTTGACCAGGATTAGCTATTTTTTATGGCAAAAAAAAGGTTGAAAAATGGCTCCGGGGCGGGTTGTACGGAGAGAAACCGGGTTTATGTGCAAAATTGTGGAGCAAGGAAAGAGATCGTGGTCGAAACTTTGGTGATGAAGAAACCGGGTTTCTGTGCAAAATTGTGGAGCAAGGAAAGAGATCGTGGTCGAAACCCGGTTTCTGGTATCGTTAAAGCGGCGCCTACCGATCTTAAAATAGGGTGTTGCTCACCCGAATAGACGCCTGTGGACAAGAAGGATCCGACTCCCTTGATGGAAGCAGGAAGCAGACCCTCTAGAAATTACTTCTAGTTGAATGGTGAAGCACAAGATAAGTTTAGCCAAGTTTTGTATAGCACAACAATGAACGACAAGCTGATGCTGATGATACCGGGTCCTACACCCGTGCCGGAACAGGCATTACTCGCTTTAGCCAAGCACCCCATCGGTCACCGCAGCAGCGAGTTTGCCCCGATTATGGCGGAGTGTACCGAAAACCTCAAGTGGTTGCACCAAACCCAAAATGACGTGCTGATGCTGACCGCATCCGGTACGGGGGCAATGGAAGCGGGAATAATTAATTTCTTGAGTCCCGGCGATCGCATCTTGGTAGGATGCAATGGTAAGTTTGGCGATCGCTGGGCCGAAGTCGGCGAAGCTTACGGCCTCAATGTAGAAAAAGTTACCGCAGAATGGGGCAAACCCCTCGACCCGGAACAGTTCCGCGAAAAGCTGGAAACCGATAAAGATAAGCAAATCAAAGCCGTCGTCGTCACCCACAGCGAAACTTCTACGGGTGTCCTAAATGACCTGGAAACGATTAACCGCCATGTCAAAGCCCACGGAGAAGCTTTGATAATAGTTGATACCGTCACTAGCATGGGCGCGGTCAACGTCCCCGTGGATGAGTGGGGACTCGATGTGGTCGGTTCCGGTTCGCAAAAAGGCTACATGATTCCCCCCGGTTTGGGTTTTGTCTCGGTCAGTGCCAAAGCTTGGGAAGCCTACAAAACCGCTAAGCTGCCCCGGTACTATCTTGATTTAGGTAAATACCGCAAAGACGCTGCTAAAAATAGCACACCGTTTACCCCGCCAGTTAATTTAATCATCGCGCTGCAAACAACGCTGCGGATGATGAAAGCAGAAGGGTTAGAGAATATCTTCGCGCGGCATAGCCGCCAGATGAATGCTACTCGCGCGGCGGTGAAAGCGATGAGTTTGCCATTATTTGCGCCAGATAGCGCCGCCTCGCCGGCGATTACCGCCGTCGCCCCGGTGCAAGTGGACGCGGAAAAAATTCGCTCGATCTTGAAGAAGAAATTCGACATCGCGATGGCGGGGGGACAAGACCACCTCAAGGGTAAGATATTCCGGATCGGGCATTTGGGATTTGTCAGCGACAGGGATATATTGAGTGCGATCGCTTCCCTAGAAGCTGCCCTAATTGAACTGGGATACGATGCCTTCACCCCCGGTGCGGGTGTCGCCGCCGCCGCCAGCGTGTTTGCCCAACGTTAAAACCTGTGGTGCGTTACGCTGCCGCTAACGCACCCTACTGGCAGCAGCGTTAAAACCTCTGGTGCGTTACGCTGCCGCTAACGCACCCTACTGGCAGCAGGTAAGGAGTCGCGGTGGGTGCAGAGGCAATCAGAACCACTTGGCCTTTTTCGTTAATTATCCAACCTGTTGCTTCCACTAACTGAGTCGAGGGTGTTGTAGCAGATGTAGCCAACGATTCCTCAGTATTACCTCTACTCACCTGCTCACCTGCTCCTCTGCTCACCTGCTCCTGGGCTTCGAGGGTAACCAAATCTACCAGTACCGTTTCGCCGCTCAAAGATTCGTTGGGACTGGAGGGAATGCCCCCGCGTCCTGTGACCACAAAGCTACTGCCTTGACGCACAGGGGCGCAGCGGTCAACAATTAGCCTGGAACTATCGACGATTTCCACTCCGTGTATCTGAGGCTGTTCGGTTTGGATATCTCCTTCGATGGTTAATTGCCCGCTGGCGTTGATGATACTATCCGGGGACTGGAAGATTGCTTCTGACTCATCCAAAGGGGAAATTCTAATATTACTTCCCCCATTGGGAGCAAAGGCATCGGTTCTGATTTGGCTGGCTTCTAGCAGGACTAGAGTTTCTGTATTAATCCCAATATTGCCTTCTATAGCGCCTGGGGCTGAGGCGGCAGAAATTACGCTTTGGCGGCGTAACTGTATATTTCTGCTTTGCAAATTGATATTACCGCCCCTACCCGTGGAAGAAGCAGCGGTTAAAAAGCCTTGGCTATCCAAAAGCAGATTGCCTGATGTGACCTCTAGGTTGCCCGGATTTCCTTGCCCTTGACTGCTGACACTGAGTTGAGCGCGATCGCCCACGGTTAATCTGTCAGTATTGACAGTAACCGTTCCTCCATTCCCCCTGGCATTGGGAAAAACTTCAGCCGTCAAGCGACTGGGTACAAAACCATTTGGACTCTCAAAAACGAAGCGTCCCGAACCTTCAAAACCCGCCAAACCACCGCTGATTTCTGCAACTGATGCCCGAACGTTCACAAAACCTGCATTGCCAATCCCAAAAGTAGCAGATGATATTTCTGCCCCATCTCGAAGCGTCAATCGTCCAGTTTCAATATTCACTCTACCTCCATTACCAACGGTGTTAAGACCAACGTCACTGGATATGCGGCTGAGGCTTCGTAATCCCGATTTGGAGATGCCAAACATTTCTACTGACTCCGATGCGCCGATCAAAATATTTCCTGCATCACCGCCACCTGGAAGTGTGCCTGGTTTAGCGGGTGTAGGTTGTTCTCCAGGACGCAATTGTTGATCCGGTCTAAAAGCTGTGCCTGCTGATATTTCCGCGCCATTTTGAATGCTCAGCCGCTCAGTTTCAACAATTATATTCCCCCCATTGCCATCACCAAAATTAGTCGCGCTTAAGCCACTGGTAGAAAAAGTACCAAGCGTACCCGTTCCAATCAGTTGTACATCCTGGGCGCGAATGGTCACATTTCCCGCATTGCCCGTACTATTTACACTCGCCTCCGACGATATCTGCGCCCCATCTTGCAGCATTAACCGCTCAGTTTCAACGGTTATATTTCCCCCATTTCCGGCACCAAAAGTAACAGCCGCTAACCTAGTTTGAAACTCTAAAGTTGCTCCATTATCTGGAGCTTGAAAGATCCTGGTTCCAGACAGTTGCACAGAAGAAGCTCGAACTGTGACATTTCCCGCATTGCCTTGACCTAAAGTACCTGCTGAAATCTCCGCCCCATCTCGCAAGATTAACCTTTGAGCTTCAACAGTTATATTTCCCCCTTTTCCCGTGCCTCCTCCTCCACTACCTACAGCCCAGATTCTGGAAGGGAAAAAACTTTCTGGGGTAGCGCCAATCAGTTCCACATCGGTAGCGCGAATCGTCACATTCCCCGCATTGCCAATTCCATCAGTAGCTGAAGCCGAGATGTCTCCCCCATCTCGAACGGTTAACCGCCCAGTTGTTATTGTTATACTGCCAGCATTTCCAAAACTACTCGCTACAGTATCTATACGGCTGCCACGCTCTGATGGAAAAAGAATTGCAGTATTTGTTATGCCACTCAACTCCACAGACTCAGAAGCATTGATCGTTATATTTCCCCCAGATCCTGAGCCAAGAGTTCCAGCACTTACGGCTGCCCCATCCCGGAGCATCAACCTCCTAGTATTAATCGTTACATCGCCAGCATTTCCACGACTGTTAGGTTGCGTGCCAGTTATCAAACCGCTAAACGTGCCAATTAATTCCACTAACTCTGAAGCGTTTACAATCAAAGTCCCAGCTGCTCCATCGCTTTCAGTTACAACGCCAACAGTTGCCCGATCTCGAACTGTTAAGCTTCGGGTGTTAATTGTCACGTTACCAGTGCTTCCCTGTGCTACAGTTCCTGACTCAATGGCGCTAAGACCAGAGAGGTTTACATGGTTAGCGTTAATTAAAACATTACCTGCATTGCCAGTGCTTGCCGTCGCCGAACGCACAATCGCACCCTCTGCAAGGTTCAAAGTTTCTGCATTAATTGCGATATTGCCCAGATTGCCCGTACTACCGGGCAAAGCTAGGCTGTACAAACCACTGCGATTAATAGATCCCTGACCGGACATGTTGATCGAGTTAGCATTGACGCTAAGATTTCCTCCATCGCCCGCTCCTATTGTACCTACCACTAAACGTCCGCCATTGGTAGCAGTAAACTTATTCGCATTGACGACAATATCGCCGCCTGCTTCTCCACCTGCGATCGCGATCGCATCATCGATTAAACTCACATTGGCTCTTGTGGTAATGTCAGCAGGAAAGCTCAAGCTCAGAGTATTCCCGTTTACTGTTAATCCAACGGTTCCCGCAGTTGCCAATCCCCCCAGTTCAATGCGGCCTCCAGGTGCATTTAATCGACTGCCAGAAGCGGTAACATCACCACCCACAAGTACCAAGCTTCTCCCTGGTTGCACTTGCATTCCCACAACTTGACTATTACTGTCAGTTGCTATGGATCGATTGACAATGTTCCCCGGATTGGCTCCAATTTGCAAGCCGATGGGAACATCGATCGTTAACAAAGGTGTAGCTTGAGGATTTGTAGCGCTAAATTCTACCCCATCGGCAAACTTGAAACTACTCGCCGTAGTTGCTAGAAACGAGCCACCAATATTCAGCCTTGCATTAGGGCCAAAGATAATTCCACTGGGATTGAGCAAGAATAAATTAGCATTACCCTTGGCTCGAATTAAACCATCAATATTAGAAATTGTTCCACCCGTGACGCGACTGAATATATTTTGAATTTCTTGGGCATTATTAAAAAAAGCTTCTCCACCTGTAGGAACCGAAAACTCGCGAAAGCTGTGGAAAAGATTGTTTCCGACTCGGTTGCCGTCGTTAATTGCAAAGTTAAGATTATTTGTAGTTGTAACATTGGTAGAGAGCGTCCCATCTGGGGCAATTTGCGAATAAACTGGGCTAGTCTGGCTCAGACAGGCGAGGGCAATACTAGCTAAAATCGGGAGTGAGCCTGGGAAAAAACCCGTGCTGCGGGCATCATCCTGTTGCATAACCTGTTGCATAAATTAACTATCTTAAAGGAATAATTTTTATAAGAACTTATATATACTGAAATTTGAGTTGTTTTACATCTACCCTAAGATAGAAATTGACCAGGTAGGTAGTAAAGGTAGGGTGCGTTAGCGATCGCGTAACGCACCGGAGGTAAGCCTACAAACGCTCACTCCCCTACAACAGTAGGCAATAGATCGGGAATTTCATAAACACCCCAATCTTCAGCATACAAGCCCTGTGCCACAAACCGATGCAAGCTAGAAAACTGCCATTCTCTCGGTGTTTTGCACAAACCGTGTTTCACAGGATTGTAATGAATATAATCGCAGTGGTTAGCAAAATCTTTTTCATCCCGAATCAAATGCTCCCAAAATCTTCTTTGCCAGAGATTTTTTTCCTTGCGTTTTTGTCGTGATTTCGTAATCTTTGCATCAATTCTCAGATCATCTCCACAATTTTTAGTCACAAAAATTTTAATTAATCGCAAACGAGTCGCATAGTCACCGTCTCCGGGGGGGAGTGTCCAAATACAATGAATATGATCGGGTAGCAAAACCAGGGCATCAATCGAAAATGGATATTTTTTCCGGACTTTATTGATGGATTCTCTCAAGGTTTGACGGGCAATTTCGGTGCAAAGCCAGGGGCAACGTTGGTATGTGACTATTGTGAAAAAGTAAGTAGCGCCGGGGATAATTAGCCTTCTGTAGTTGGGCATCTGTTTTTTGAGGATTGGGGATCGATTGTAGGATACCCATGAGATTTCTGCGAAATATCAATAGGAAGCGATCGCGCTACGGTTTGGGTTTTGTCTGGTGCCGTACTCTCGGAAGATAGCACCCTACAGTCCAAAAAGGTGCGTTACGCTGTCGCTAACGCACCCTACAGCCTAAAAAAGGTGCGTTACGCTGTCGCTAACGCACCCTACAGCCTAAAAAAGGTGCGTTACGCTGTCGCTAACGCACCCTACAGCCTAAAAAAGGTGCGTTACGCTGTCGCTAACGCACCCTACGGTTTGGGTTTTATAGCCAATTTCCCACTAAAACAAAAGGCGCCCAGTAATAGGGATGCTTGAAATTCTCCGACAAAGATATTTGGGCGCGGCGCAATGCTTCTGACTTGCCATGAGTTGCTAATTCTCGGTAAAACTGGGGCATCATGGTAGCGGTTGCTACATCTTGCACGGGCCAAAGCGTTGCCAAGGTGCTGCGCGCACCGGCGCGCACTGCTACGCCAGCGATGCCTAAAGTCGCGCGTCTGTCTCCGGTTGCGGTTTCGCAGGCACTCAGAACTAGCAGTTCAATTGCTTGTCCTCTGACTTGGTTTCTGACGCGCAGGAACGCATCTAATTGCTTGACGTTGATGCGACCATCCCAGGTGAGAATAAAGGTGTTGTCGGCGCTGGAACTGAATTTACCGTGGGTGGCTAGGTGGACGACGGGGTAGGGTGCGGCGTTGATTTGCTGGCGCAAACTCTCCCCGGTAAATTCCTGATTCAACAGTACTGTACCAGGCACGATCGCTTTAATTTGTTGCAATTCCTTCTCCACGGCAGGTAGGGGTGGAAATCCTTCGCGAGACTCGCTTAATCCCAGCATTAAAGCTTTCAATTGGACTCGTGCTAGAGATTGTGGTTCTAGCAATTGCAACCCTGGCGCTACTGCAAGGTTATACTGCTGCAATAGGTGTTGGTTGCCGTCATGGAGAACCGCCATCGGGATATTCCGCAAAGTACCATCTAACACAAATACCAAGGTTTTAACGCCGCTGTTTTTGATTTCTGTCTCTCCGGGTCGAATTAACCAATCATAAACTTGTTGGGCAAGGCGCACGATTTGTTGCCTGCTGGAACTCGGTCTTCCTAGTTGTTGTCGCAGTTGTTCTAAGGTTTCTTCAATTTGGTTTTGGGTCAGGTTGGTGCTGTAATGGCGCAAAGGTTGTTGGGGTAGGCTGAGGATAACGTCTAATCGATCTGACAAAATAATTGGGTAGATTACTGCTGCGGTTCGATCTACTTGGTCGATTAATTCTGGTTTGGCATTCAGGCAAGCTTCTTGAAAGAAATTATCTAGTTCTGCTAGTTGTAGAGATTCGATTAGATTGCGCGCTTGAATCAGGTTATTTTGGTTAACTTTATCTCCATTTTGCAACAGTAACCCGACTAATTGGCGATAAACAGGTTCGACACTTTCGCGAAACGAAAATTGCACTTCTGGGTTGATTGCCGCTAAGTCGCTGCGGAGGGATTTTAAGGTTTTAACGGCTTCGGTGTATGCTGCGATCGCTCCCTCATTCTGTCCCTGCGCTTTCAGTACCCTTCCCAATTGCCACTGCCAGCGATAGGCAATATCCGAACCATCAATTACCTGCGCTAACAGCAACGCTTGCTGGGTTACGGTTTGAGCGCTTGACAATTGTTGATTTATCTCGTATAATCCGCCCAAAGTTCCCAAAGCCAAAGATTCGGCGCGTCGGTCTTCCAGGTTTTTGGCTTCCTGAACGGCTTTAGCTAAAATTTGGGCGATGTCAGTTGTTTGTTGTGGGTTGCTATTAACCGCTGACTGTTTCATCAAGCTTTGCGCCAAATTAATGCGAGCATAGACTGAAGTACGACTGGCGGGTAAGTCGTTGAGTTCTTGTTGGATGGTAGGCAACAAAGTTTGGGCATCTGAATTTTGTTGAATTTCGACCAACAAACTAAGCTGATTAATTAACGCTTGAATGCGAGTATTGCGAGATTGGGAAGTCGCTGCTTGTCGGTATAATTCTAAAGCAGCTTGAGTTTCATTCTGGGGGGTTTGTATTATATTTAACGCTGCGGTTTTTTTAGCTAAAGCGCGTTTGGTATTGCCTAAACTGAGTTGAATCGAAGCAGTTGCACCGGGCAATCCTAGTTTTTGGGCAATCTCCAAACTTTGCTGCAAAACTTGTTGAGATTTATCTAAATTACCTACAACGCGCAGGGTATTGCCCAGATTGAGCAATCCGGTTACTTTAATAATTGAATCGGGTGATGCCAGGAGGCTGGTTTCTACTTGTTCTAAAGTATTGGCAGCGCGACGGTAGAATCCCAATGCTTGCATCGCCTGGGATTGGTTAATTAAATTGGCGATAATACTAGGTTGATCGCCTGCTTTTTTATAAGCTGCCGCTGCTTTTTGCAAAGTATCGAGGGCATTTTCTGCTTGTCCTAAAGATAATTGTAAGAAACCTTGAATATTCAAAGTTTGAGCCAAGATTAGCGGTGAGGAATCGGTGTTGAGGAGGGAAAGGCTATTTGCGATCGCATCTTTCGCTTGATTCCACAATCCCAATTGCTGGTAAGTTAAAGATAAATTGCTCAAAGCCGAAGCTTGATTGAGTTTATCCCCAGCAGCAGCAAACGCATCAGCAGCTTGCTGCCAAATTTTTGCCGCTTCAGAAAACTGTCCCGCCTCATAGAAAGCTTTCCCTTGTTGCACCAGTAGGTTCGTAGTAAGGACTTGGGTCCTCATCCTATCTGTTGCCAAAGTTGCCTTTGCCGAGAGGGATTGAACGCCCAAAAAAGTTATCAACCCTAACAGGGAGAACAGAATAAAGGTAAATAATCGCTGGGAAAAAATTCGTTTAACTAACATTTTGCACCATTATCACTAAATCCGATAACCCGCCCGGAAATCAATTCGCCTCGTTACCAGGCGACCGCCTGGTAACGCAGATCGCCTCGTTACCAGGCGACCGCCTGGTAATGCAGATCCAGAGGCTCTTGCCTCTGAATCTATGGGGAGGCAAGAGCCTCCCAAACTGCATTTCCAGGCGGTCGCCTGGAAACGAGGTATTTAACGAACGTGGCATTGAATTGGTATTATTCCAGAACGATGGGGGGTAAGATTCGGTGGGTTAGCAACAAGAACAACCTGTCCTTTTTCGTTAATTATCCACCCTTGCGCTTCTACTATTTCAGTAATTTGTGCTGATTCTTTCCTTCTCGGTTGCTCACCTGCTCTCCTACTTTCTTGTCTCTCAGAATTAATATCAACTAAATCCACTAAATATGCATTATCGTTCAAAGGTTCGGTTGGACTGGGTGGCAAACCGCCGCGTCCGGTAGCAATAAATGAACTTTCCTGTGCCTCAGGAGAACACCTGCGATCGATCAATCCAGTAATATCAACCACAGTTTGGGGTAATTCGATTAAACCGGAACTGGGGTCAACATCGGGAGTGTTTAGTTCTACCGTTCCGCTCAACTCTGGTCCGCCAATTTGAGAAATAGCAGTAATATCGCTGTTTGGGGTTTCTTCTGTGCGAGCTTGAGTGCCAAAGATACCTTGTGCTGTAATTGAAACTCGACCTCCCCTTCCTTCAAAAGCATTGGCGGTGATGTCGCTATTTTCTAATGCGACTAAGTTGGGGGTGCTAATTGTAATATTGCCTCCATCTCCGCCTGCACCTTTGCTACCAGCAGAGGTGGAAATATCACTATGGCGGCGCAATAGGATTAAGTCTCGTGCTTCTAATCCGATATTCCCACCATTTCCGGATGCGGTTTGGGCGGTAATAGCTGCACCGTTGTCAAGAAGAATAGAACGGGCAATAACGTTAATATCGCCGCCTTGTCCTGCGCCTCTATTATTGACAAATAAACCACTATCTGGGCCATCTTGGTCGATAATTAAATTGGCTAATACTGGATTAAATTTCTGGGAAATGGTATCAAATCGCTGTTGATAGGTGGGGTCGCTTCCAGAAATTGTAATTCGGTCTTGGGCAATAACTGTAACGCTGCCTGCACTGCCGGTATTGAAGGCACTGGCGAGTATTTGTCCGCCTCCAGTTAGTTGTAAATTATTAACTTTGACTGCGATATTGCCGCCTGGTTCAATACTGCGCGTGGTGGCAGCAATAACCGATCCATCAGTAATTTGTAACTTGTTAGTATTGACGACAATATTACCGCCAGCACCGCTTTTAGCTTGATTAGTATCGGCAAATAATCCGCTGGAATTGCCACCTAATATGTTACCTTTCTCGTCAAAGGATAAGGGAGCAACACCAGAAAGAGCGATAGACTCTGAGGCATTGACTGCAATATTACCCGCTTTTCCAATGCCATAGGTGACGGCTTCTATCCTAGAGCCACCTGCTACGAATAAGGTTTGGGTCTGAATGTTAATATCTCCTCCTGCACTGACACCATAAGTGCTGGTACTCAGTCTCGATTGACCGGATAAAGAAATTGCTTTTGCCTCTACAGAAATAAATCCCAATCCCAAAGGATTTAGGCTCAAATTTATTGCCAATTTTGCCAAACTTTCAGCCGTAATTTGACTTGATGAATCCAGCAATAAAGAGTTTCCCGCCTTGATAAATATATTGCCAGCAAACCCGCCTGATTCATCTTCTATGTCGTTATAAGTATCGCTAAAAATATTGCCGTTGGAGATCGATATATTTTCTGTTGATTTTACTGTAATGTTGCCAGCATTGCCGCCAAAAAAGTTGCTACTTTGTAGGGCAGCACCGTTGGTTAATTGAATGGATTGGGCTGCGATCGCAATATCCCCCGCGTCTCCTTCAAAGCTCGCTGCGTTAGTTAAAACCTTGCTATTATCAATCGCAACAATTCCTGTGGCATTAATAGTAACATTGCCTGAATCTCCGGTGCCAAAACTTGAAGAACCCACAGTCGATGCATCGATTATGGAGAGGGAATTAGCTTTAATATTAATACTGCCTGCCACACTGGCTCCCTTGGTGCTGGTACTGAGTTCGGAGCTATCAAGGGTAACATCTTTGCCATTAATCTCGATAATTCCTAATCCAGAATTATTAACATTTCCGTCAAGGCCGCCGAAGCTTTCCGCAGTAATTTGGCTATTAACAATATAAACCCCATTCCCCGCAGTAAAACTTATGATTCCAGCCAATCCTCCGCCAAAGCTTATTTCGTCGTTAAAGGTATCGCTGAAAATTTTACTGTTAATAATTGAAAGTTGATCGCTGGCGTCTAGAACAACACTTCCAGCATTACCACCGACAAAGTTGCTACTTTCCAGAAAAGTGTTGTCGCTGATAGAAATTGACCCTCCGGATGTGATGCTGAGCTTGCCTGCATCGCCAGTTGCTCCACTTGTGGCACTGCTTTCGATGTTGCTGCCGGTAATAGTGATGGCATCCCTGGCGTTAATCGAGATGATTCCAGCGTTTCCCTTGCCATTTTCGATGCTGGTTTCTACTCGCGTGTTATCGGTGAGGGAAACTGACTTTCCTTCGATATAAATGATGCCGCCATTACCTGTTGAGTTGGCTTTGACTTGACTGTTTATATCAGTCTTGTTGATGGCGATTGCACCCCCAGCCTTTATCTCTACAATTCCAGCATTTCCAGCACCAAATGTATCGCTGGAGATCGCGCTACTCGTAATGTCAATTCCATCTTTGGCTGTCAGTATAATGTTCCCAGCTTTACCATCACCGCTAGTTGTGGTTCTCAAACCTGTGGGAGTATTTTGCATCAGCGAAATCGCGCCTGCTTCAATGGTGATAGTACCGCCATTTCCGGCAGCTTTTTCAGGTACTGTGCTGGTAATTTCGCTATTAAATATAGTTACCAAACCGTTAGCCTGCACAAAGATATTTCCAGCATTTCCCCCACCCAGGGGAGCTTTGAAAATATCGCTTTGGAGTTTGCTCTCTACAATGACAACATTGTCTTTAGAATTAATCGCAATGTTCCCGGCGTTGCCAAGTCCGCTGGTAAAGCTGTCTACAAGAGTACCGTTGGTTAAAGCAACGGAATTGGCTGTAATAATCAGGTTTCCCCCATTTCCTTGTCCAAAGGTTCCCGTACTTAAAGAAGCCGTATCTGTTGTTAAAGTTGACCCTGCTTGAATAATAATATCGCCGCCGTCACCAATTGCTGCTGGTTGAGTGTCACTTGCTGGATTGATATTATTTTCAATGCGGCTGGCAGTAATAGTTATTGCTTTGGTAGCATCAATTAAAATATTACCTGATTGCGCTCCCTGCGTTCCCAAACCCGTGGCAATTCCAGTTGTCAGCAAACTGTCGGAAATTTCTAAATTCTGAGCATTAATGGCAATATGACCGCTACCGCCAGCGAGTACGTTTATTCCGGCTTTATTAATCATAGATACATCTGCTCTTTGCCCGCCAGCGGGAAAACTTAAACTCCCATCTTGATTGATGGCAATTGTTCCCTCGCCTGCCAAACCTCCCACCTCGATTCGACCTCCAGGCGCTTGCAAAATGCCGCCATCAATTATTACATTGCCACCCAAAATTGCCAATGTATTTCCAGGTTTCACTTCCAAGATATTTAAGTTACTATCGAAGCCTTTCGTTGTGGTTACCGTAGCTATTTGCTTAGAACCTTGCACGCGAATTGGTTCGGCTTTACTGCCATATTGCAAGCCAACGGGTATGTTAATTGTTAATAAAGGTGGTGTTTGATTATTGGTAGCGCTAAACTGCGTTCCGTCGGAAAATATTAAACTCCTCGCCGTACTCGCAAAAAACGAGCCGCCGATATTTAACCTGGCATTTGGGCCAAAAATAATGCCACTCGGATTGAGTAAAAATAAATTAGCCCTTCTATTGGCTCGAATTAAGCCGTCAATCTGAGAAACTGACCCCCCGGTGACGCGACTAAAAATATTTTGAATATCCGCAGCGTTATTAAAGAAAGCTTCGCCGCCAGTAGGGACGGAAAATTCCCGAAAGCTGTGAAATAGGTTGTTTCCCGCTCGGTTGCCGTCATTAATTGTAAAATTTAGATTATTCTCTGTTGTCACGTTTGTAGATAAGCTTCCATCTGGGGAGATTTGGGCTTGGGCTGGAATCCAATTATTTACAATTAAACAGTACCAAGGTAAAGTCAATAATAATTGTGTTTTTTTCATTTTTATTTGCTCAAGCACATAGCTATTATATTCAACTATATTTTAATATAATTGTTGCTGAATTTATCCTTAATTGGTAATTGGATTAACAGGATTTTGACGTCAGCAGTCAGAAACCCGGTTTCTTCAGAGAAACCGGGTTTCTCAAAGCCACCCCGCGTTGCTGGAAAATTGCAACTCGCTCTTTGCCGGAAAATTATTGAAATGACCGCGATCTTATGTAACTTACATAGCGCCTAAGATTTGAAATGTAGATGCACGATGGATAAAAATATCTATTAGTTGCTGCTTGCGGGGTAATTTTATCTTTGGGTTTCAAAGGGATTGGAGACTGTGGAACTTTGAATAGTGCAGCAATCAATTAACGGCTTATCTGCGATTTGTTTAAGTCCGGCAGACTCTAAAAGCTGTTTCCAATCAGCGGTGAGGGTGGCATTGTTAGAAGCAGAACGTCGCATTTGAGCCAGAGCCATTAAAGTATCGTACCACAGACCATTTTGGGCGTATACATTTGGGCGATCGCGCTCTTTTGCTTGCTGTAATTGTCTCTGCAAAGCCTGACTCGGTTCAACTCTCTCAACCATCAATCGATCCAGGAAAATTCGCTTCCCGGAATTGCATACCAAATCAAAGTACCAGAGATAAGTTTTGCCAGTTTCTAGAGGTTTGGCGTCGGCAGGAAGGCTAATGCTAACAATCCCAGACTCTCCAGTCAGTTCAATTTTTGTCGTGAAAACATTATCGTCGTTTTCATCCTTTAAAACAAACTCCGCCGTTTTTGCAGAAGTTGCGGGAACGTAGACAAAAAATGTCGGACGATCTGCCACTGTTAAGGCCAAACTATTAATTGGCATTAAAGCTGTTAGGGGCGGATTTGGTGTTGTTTCACCTGAGGCACAAGTGCCTTGATCGCGGGTTCCTGCGCCTTCTGTTTGAGCGGGTGTGCCTCGATTGGGTGGAGTCCAATTAATCGCAACCTCTGGGAATTGCGATCGCATACTCTGCGCCCAAGTTGCCAAGGGTGACCCGATAAATAATTCTAAGGTTATGGCTATCGAAAGCGTTGCCAAATTGGGGTAGGAATGCATTGCCATACTCAAACTCGGATAACCCAATGGTGAACTGTTGTATGTAAACTAGCTACGTTCTACAATAGCCAGATTCCAGAAAAGTGGCGAATAGCCAATTACAAGAACGCTTTCGTTATGACAAAAGGTTTTTTGGCTGCATTCAAACTGAGTCCAGTTATTGCCGGAACCATGATATTGATGGGTAGTAACGCTCTGGCTAGTTTGCCAATCTCAAGTTTAGATGATGACCCCTGTTGTGAAGAACAAGGAATTGACGGAGAATTCCAGTTAATTTGTTCTCCATCTTCCTCAATGGTCTATGCCCAAGTTACCTCAGTTTCTCAATTATCGGATGTGCAGTCAACAGACTGGGCGTTTCAAGCATTACAATCTCTGATCGAGCGCTACGGGGTGATTGCGGGTTATCCGGATGGTATGTTTCGCGGCAACCGCGCCATGACGCGCTACGAATTCGCCGCCGGGTTGAATGCAGTCTTAGTTCGCATCAACGAGTTAATCGCAGCAGGATTTAAAGATCGGGTGTCCGAGGAGGATTTAGCGACCCTGCAACGGTTGCGAGCCGATTTTGCCCCTGAATTGGCAACTTTGACCGGAAGGAGCGATAGGTTAGAAGTACAAATTGCCCAATTGGAGGCAAACCAATTTTCCACGACGACCAAGTTAACTGGATTTATTAATTTTAATTTGGATGGGGCTGCCGCACCTGGTAATGTCCGAGTGGAAAGAATCGATCCAACAGATAGTTCCAGTGTCCCACGGCGAGGCAGCGACAACCGCCCCATCGTCACAAAAGTAGAAGATGACCCCAATATCACCTTCAGTTACCTAGCTGGTTTATTTCTCACCACTTCCTTCACGGGGAAGGATACCCTAGCAACAAGTTTATTTGCGGGGAATGGCGACTCGTCTAGCAATGCTTACACCTCCGCAGGTTTATTCAACACCTTTGGAGTGCCGCTGTTAGATTTAACTCCCAGCGCTACTGCCAGCGATCTGGTTTTGGCAGAGGTGTTTTACTCGTTTCCTGTCAGTAATTCCTTGCAATTTACGGTAGCACCGCTATTTTTTTGGCTGCGTTACTTTGATACTAACGCTTTCACTTCTGCATTTGGTCGGGGTGCGGGTGGTTTCAACACTTTTGGCAGCACGCTGATTCAAGATTTGGGACGAACTACTGGCGCTGTTATGCTTTGGAGAATTAACGAACAATTTGACTTGCGCGTCGGGTATGCTACCAACATCGATGCGGCAAACCCCACAAGAGGGTTATTTGATAGCACTCGCGCCGTCACAGCACAGTTAACTTACTCGCCGATTCGGAATATTAATTTGCGGTTTCTTTACGACTACTCAATTATCAAACCAGTAGATGGGCAAATTAAAACTAAACCTATTATCGGCATAGCTGATGACGGGTTTGGTGGGGCGCTGGATGATGCGACGGCTAATTCTTTTGGATTTAATTTCGATTGGTTGGTTACGTCTAAATTTGGTATTTTCGGGCGCTATACTTACTCGACTACTAACTTAAACCCGGTGGCGGATGGTTTGGATGATGGGAATCTCAAAGCGCAGTCTTTTCAAGTGGGGGTGGCTTTCCCCGATTTGGGTAAAAGGGGCGCTTTAGCAACTTTGACTTACGTTCAGCCATTTGATGTTTTGCAGGGGCGTAAGTTTCTTGTATCTGGAGGAGGTGATGGGGGGACTCAGTTTGATATCGAAGCGACTTACTACTATCCAGTGACGAATAATATTGCGATCGTTCCTTACTTTTACATTACTGGGAATGCCAATAATTTTGACGATAACCCGCTAATTTATTCGGGAACCGTCCAGGTGCAGTTTTCCTTCTGAGTTGTGGCTAATTGGGAAGCAGAAGATGGGGAAGATGAGGAAGATGGGGAAGATGGGGAAGATGAGGAAGATGAGGAAGAAATTACTTCTTCATCTCCATCATCTCCCGTACCTCATCTGAGCGCAACCCGCTGTACCTTTCTTGGATCGACTCTTGTCCTGACTACGAACAGCGATCGCATTCATATCCACCCTCTATTAACGCAAGTTGCTAGTTATAAACTTGGGCGTTGCTAATAGCTAATTGCTAATTGCGAGAATGATGTGAAGCTCACAACAATAATATCCTGACATTAGCCATTAGCCATTAGCCATGAGCATAACTAGCAACTGGAGTTATTAGACCTCTCGAGAAAATAAACTCAAGGGCAGGCAGGATGCCTACCCCACAAGAGTTATTGGAGAGGTCTATTGTACGTAGATTCTCGTAAAGACTAGGTAGAAGAAATACTGATACGGGGTTTATACTGGTATTATTAGCCAAATTGCAAAGATTGATTAAAGAACACTCCCAGTTGAGGGCATAGAAAAATGAACCTTAAAATTATAGCCACCACATTATTGTTAGCCGCTACGCTGGGTTTGGTAGTTCCAGTCAAAGCTGACATTCCAACTCCCGTGCAACAGTTGCTGGAAACGAGACAAGGTGCGGGTTTAAACCTGCAAGGCGTTAATCTCAGCGGTGCTGACTTGTCAAACGTGGATCTCAGAGGCGCTAACTTAAGCGGTGCTAACTTGAGCGGTGCTAACATGAGCAATGCTAACTTAAATGGTGCTAACTTAAGCGGGGCTAATTTAAACAATGCTAACCTCAGCGGTGCGACTCTAAATGTGGCGAATTTAGCCAATGCCAATTTAAGCAAAGCGACGCTAACAAACGCTAAATTGAATGCCGCAAACCTCAGCGGTGCTGAAGTAGTTGAAGCTAATTTAAGGGATGCTGACTTGTTTAGAGCCAATCTCAATCGTGCTAATCTGCGAGGGGCAGATTTGCTCAATGCCAATCTCAATGCAGCTAATTTGTTTGGTGCTAATTTGCTCGGCGTTAGAGGTGCAAATTTAACCAATGCTGCTGGATTTCCTCGTTAGCTGAAATCTCAGACCAGAAACCGGGTTTCTTAAAGAAACCCGGTTTCTTTTTTGGGGGTGATAGTGGGAGGCGTTTGGTGGGAAGACTAAAGCCAAGGGTTGTATAAGGAAAAAGATATGAAACTGGCAACTTTAACTGCTGTGGTATTACCGCTGTTTATGGGTATGGTAACTCCCGCTAAAGCTGAATCCAAGAGTCCGATTCAGCGTTTGCTGGAAACTAAACAGTGTCAGGGATGTGACTTAAGCGGGGCAAATCTTGCCGGTGCTGATTTGAGTCATGCTGACTTGCGCGGGGCAAATTTAAACCAAGCTAATTTGTCAGGCGCTAATCTGTTTGGTGCTAATTTATCTAATACTAATCTGAATAACGCCAATTTAATCAACTCTAATTTATTCGAGGCTAATTTATCAAATTGCAACCTGGAGCGTGCCGAGCTTGCTAATGCAAATCTGAGTTTAATTAATTTAAGTGGTGCTAATTTAAACCGGGCAAATTTAAGTAACGCTAATTTGGGAATAGCAAATTTGAGCGAGGCTAATTTACGCCAAGCTAATCTGAACGGGGCTAATTTAATCGGTGCTAATCTCAAGGGCGCTAGCATGGATGGCGCAAATATGCAAGGCGCAAATGTGGATTACGCTAGTTTGAATCAAGAGAATCTAGTCGGAAAAAAAGGGGATTGATCGAGAAACCCGGTTTTTGCGAAAAACCGGGTTTCCGATCCGGGTTTGTGGAAAAATTACCCCTGGGTGTACCCAAAATCATCCGGATTTCCCCAGCTGCCGGATATCTGTTTTAGAACGTGATTCAATCAGGCATTAACTATGGAAACCGCTCAAGTTAACCAACCGACTTTAGGATTGGGTTCGACTGGTCCAGCTGTTAAAGAGTTACAAAAATTATTGAAGCAAAGAGTTCCGATTATCTCTAATCTTGAGGTTGATGGCATTTTCGGTGAAGTCACGAAACTGGCGGTGGAAGTTTTTGAGTACCGAGTTTTCCTCAAGCAAGATGGTATTGTTGACTCGAAAACCTGGAAAGCACTCTACGCCGGTAAGCGGGATGACCTTCCCCTGTTGCGTAGCGGTAGTCGCGGTGATGATGTGGCAAGGGTTCAAGATGTTCTAAAATTTTCCCTCATTACTGCCGAATATATGGGTTTTGATGGTTACTACTTTGGAGTTGTTGACGGCAACTTTGGCGCGAAAACCGAAGCGGCAGTGAAAGCGTTTCAAAAGGAGCGTGACTTGGTGGTAGATGGAGTTATTGGCGCTAAAACTTGGCAAGGGTTGATGGAACTAGCTGCTATCATCAGTCATATCGGTTTTTAGGTGTATGCAGAAACCCTATACAGAAACCGGGTTTCTATGGAAAATCGTCGCTTTGGCAACGAGAGATCGTAGCAAGAAACCCGGTTTCTAGGCAGATCGTAGAGACGTTACATGTAACGTCTATGGGAAAAATGATATGAAAGTTTACGCTCTAAACCGGGTTTGGAGCGTAATTTTATTTCATTAGGTAGAGTTGACCCGACTGGCTTGGCGCTAGCTTAGAAAGTAGATAGGCATCCCAAGGGTAGCTGGTCACCCAGCTAGATAGGAATAAACCATGCAAGAACTGATTCAAGCTGTGTATAACAACAGCGATGAAAAAACGGCGCTGGGTCAGTTGGTCGGGACGTTAAGCGTTTCAGGGAAGCGGTACTTCTTGCGAAATGAGATTGTCCAAGCTTTTGCCGACTACTGCCAGCAATATCAAAAACCTGCCTATTTTTACCACTCTTCGGTTTTAGGTAAACTGATCCAACGCACCCACGAGATTTTGCTGTTGGATGACAGTATTTGGTTGCTTGTCCGTCCTTGGATCGCATCGCAACAAGTCTGGCGATTGACTGGGGATTTGAGCAGTTTTGAACAACAGACAGTAAAAGGATGGTTGGATGCGCGCGATCGCACTGTCAACCGCTACCAACCCCAAATTTTAGAACTCGACTTCCACCCCTTCTATAAAGATTCCCCCGCTATCGATGACCCTAGAAATATCGGTCAAGGTTTGACCTTCCTCAATCGCTATTTTTGTGAAAAATTGTTAACGGAACGTCAGTTTTGGCTAGAGGCGTTGTATAGAGTTTTGCAGCGACACCAGTATGATGGTGTGGATTTGATGATCGGAGCGAGCATCCACTCTGGTAACGAATTATCCCAACAAGTTAAAGAGGCGCTAAAATTCCTCACCACTCTACCCCCAGACGAACCCTACGAAAAGTTTCATACCCAATTGCAACAACTCGGTTTTGAACCGGGATGGGGTAATAATGCTTCTCGCGCGCTGGAAACTTTCCAATTGCTTAACCGACTGGCAGATAACCCAGAACCTGCTATTTTAGAAGCTTTTGTTTGCCGCATTCCGGCATATTTCCGCATCGTTCTAGTTTCGATCCACGGTTGGGTGGCACAAAATGATGTTGTAGGACGATCCGAAACAATGGGTCAAGTTGTTTATGTCCTCAACCAAGCACGCAGTTTAGAAAATAAATTAAACGAAGATATTAAACTTTCTGGGTTGGAATTTTTTGGGATTAAACCGCAAGTTGTAATTCTGACTCGCCTGATTCCCAACTGCGAAGGAACCCAGTGCAACTTACGCCTAGAAAAAATCGAGGATACGGAAAACGCCTGGATTTTGCGCGTGCCTTTCCGAGAATTTAATCCTAAAGTTACCGGGAATTGGATTTCTAAATTTGAAATTTGGCCTTATTTAGAAACTTTTGCATTGGATGCAGAAACCGAACTAATCAAACAACTGGGAGTCCGCCCGAATTTAATTATTGGCAACTACACCGATGGCAATTTAGTCGCGTTTCTGCTGGCGCGCCGTCTGAAAGCGATTCAGTGCAATATTGCCCACGGTTTGGAAAAAACGAAATACTTATTTAGCGACCTTTACTGGCAAGAGATGGAGGAAAGGTATCACTTTTCGGCCCAATTTACTGCGGATATGATTGGGATGAATGCAGCGGATTTTATCGTCACTTCGTCTTATCAGGAAATTATGGGGACGCCGGATACTATCGGGCAGTATGAGTCGTATAAATCTTTTACGATGCCTCAGTTGTTTCATGCAATTGATGGAATTGATTTGTTTAGTCCTAAGTTTAACGTCGTACCGCCTGGGGTGAATGAAAGTGTTTTCTTCCCTTACACGGAAAGGCGAGATCCAAATCTGCGATCGGAAGTTGAGGAGTTGCTGTTTACTCGTGAAGATTATCGCATTCTCGGTTATTTGGATAATCCGAAAAAACGAGCTATATTAGCGATCGCTCCCGTTACTTCGGTTAAAAACCTCACGGGGTTGGTTGAATGTTTCGCTCAAAATCAGAAGTTACGCGAGCTTTGCAATTTAATCTTGATTACGGGTAAGTTGCATCTATCGGAAGCTGCTAATTCGGAAGAATCTGGGGAATTGGAAAAACTCCATTATATAATCGAGCGGTATCGCCTTCACGGTCGCATCCGCTGGTTGGGAATGCGTCTGGGAAATGCCGAACTGGGGGAAGCTTATCGTACTATTGCAGATTCTCGAGGTATTTTTGTTAACTTTGCCCGGTTTGAAGCATTCGGATTGACGATTTTAGAGGCGATGTTTTCTGGGTTGCCTACTTTTGCGACTCAGTTTGGCGGGAGTTTGGAAATTATTCAAGATGGGGAGAATGGGTTTCACATCAATCCTACGGATTTGGAGGGTAGTGGGGATAAGTTGGTGAATTTTATCAGCAAGTGCGATGTTGATTCGGAATATTGGGAAAATATATCAGAACGGGGGATTAAACGGGTTCGCGAGGGATATAATTGGCGGTCGCACGCTGGAAAAATGCTTTTGTTGGCTAAGATTTATGGGTTTTGGAATTATGTTTACCAGGAGAATAGGGAGGCTTTGTTGCGCTATTTGGAGGCTTTGTTTTTTTTGCTTTATAAACCGAGGGCGGAAAATGTATTGCAACAGCATTGGCATCGTTGGTAGTTGGTTTTAAACGAACCGCAAAGACACGAAGAACGCGAAGGAAGAGTGGGGAGAGATGGTGGGTGTGTGTTGAAAATTGTTGGTTTTATTGAACCGCCAAGACGCAGAGGACGCAGAGAGAAGAGTGGGGAGAGATGGTGGGTGTGTGTTGAAAATTGTTGGTTTTATTGAACCGCCAAGACGCAGAGGACGCAGAGAGAAGAGTGGGGAGAGATGGTTGGTTATGTGTTGAAAATTGTTGGTTTTATTGAACCAGAGAGAAGAGTAGGGAGAGTTTATAGGTGATGGATGCTATGGGTGGTTTTCAGGGGTTTGGTTATGGGGAATGGATGTTAGTTGAAGGGCAGTTTGATGCTGCTCGTCTGCATTCGTTGGAAACTGTTTTTACTATTGGGAATGGGTATGTGGGGACGCGGGGTGGTTTTGAGGAGGGTTATCCTCGTGGGTGGTCGGCGAGTTTGATTCACGGTGTGTATGATGATGTGCCGGTTGTTTATACTGAGTTGGCTAATTGTCCGGATTGGTTGCCGCTTTTGGTTGTTGTTGATGGGGAACGTTTTGGTTTGGATAAAGGGGAGGTTTTGAGTTATCGGCGTCAGCTTGATTTGCGTCGCGGTGTTCTGAGTCGTTATGTGCGTTGGCGCAGTCCTGGTGGGAAGACGATCGATGTTCTGTTTGAACGGTTTGCTAGTTTGGCGGATCGACACGTTCTTTGTGTGCGGTGTCAAGTTACTCCCGTCGGTGGCGCGGCGGGGATTGAGGTTCAGGGAAGTATTAATGGATACAGTGAGAATCAGGGTTTTAATCATTGGGAGTTGTTGAATCAAGGTAGGACTGATAAGGGGATTTGGTTGCACCTTCGCACTCGCAGTTCTCGGATTGAACTGGGTATGGCTTGTGAAATGAGGGTTTCGGGGGCGGAGTTCTCTTTGGAAACAAGTATGGTTCCGGGTTATCCTACTTTGTCGGCTCAGTTTTCGACGGTGTCGGGGCAAACGGTGACGGTTGAGAAGTTGGTGACGGTTTTTACTTCAAGGGAGGTGGAAAATCCTGTCGAAGCGGCGCAAGGGAAGTTGGGGGAATTATCGGGATGGTCGGTGCTGTTAGATAATCATGAAAAAGCTTGGGATGATGTTTGGCAAAAAAGCGATATTGCAATTGAAGGGGATATTAAGGCGCAATTTGCGGTTCGGTACAATTTGTTTCAATTGTTGATTGTTGGTTCTAGGTATGACGATAGGGTTAGTATTCCGGCGAAAACTTTGTCGGGGTTTGGTTATCGGGGGCATGTTTTTTGGGATACTGAAATTTTTATTCTGCCTTTCTTTATTTATACGCAACCTGCGATCGCTCGCAATTTACTAACTTACCGATATCATACGTTACCGGGGGCGAGGCGCAAGGCTTTGCATTACGGATATAAGGGGGCAATGTATGCCTGGGAAAGTGCGGATACAGGGGATGAAGTGACGCCACGATGGGCGATGCCTAACGATCCTTATGCGGAGGATATCAGGATTTGGTGCCGCGATCGCGAGATTCACATCAGCGCGGATATTGCTTACGGTTCTTGGTATTATTGGCAAGCAACAAAGGATGATGAATGGATGCGCGATTGTGGCGCTGAAATTATCCTGGATACGGCTATTTTTTGGATGAGTCGCGTTGAGTGGAATACTAAGCAAGAACGCTACGAACTGCGCGAGGTGATTGGCGCGGATGAATATCACGAACACGTAAATAATAATGCTTTTACTAACCGAATGGTGCAGTGGCATTTAGAACGAGCGATTTTGGTTTATGATTGGCTGGGACAAGATTTTCCCGAAAAAGCAGCGGAATTAGATCAAAAATTGCACCTGACACAAGAGAGGAGAAGTCGCTGGCAGGATATTGTCCAAAATATCTGGATTCCCTACGATGAATCAACCAAGCTAATTGAGCAATACGAGAGCTTTTTTAAATTAGAAGATATCAATTTAAACGACTACGAACCCCGTACCAAATCGATGCAAGCAATTTTGGGCATTGAAGGTGCGAACAGACGACAGGTATTAAAGCAACCAGATGTCTTGATGTTGCTTTATTTAATGCGGCAATCCCAAGAGTTTCCCTACGACGCAGAAACTTTGCAGAAAAATTGGGACTATTATGCACCCCGTACTGATATTACCTATGGTTCCTCCCTTGGTCCAGCAATTCATGCCATTTTAGCTTCCGATTTAGGTAAAACCGCAGAAGCTTACGAACGATTTATGCAAGCAGCAATGGTAGATCTCGAAGATGTGCGAGGTAATGCTGCCGATGGCATTCACGGCGCGAGTGCGGGAGGCATTTGGCAAGCGGTTGTTTTAGGATTTGGCGGCATTCAATTCGTAGGAGAACAACCCATCGCCAACCCACACTTACCCCCCGGATGGACGCGCTTAAAATTCAAATTGCACTGGCGCGGAAAATGGCACGAATTCGATTTGCGTCCCTTTGTAGAGACGGAGGAAGATGGGGAAAAAATTACTTCTACTTCGTTATCTTCCTTATCTTCCTTATCTCCATCATCTCAGTAAACCCACTGTATCTCTCTTCTCTTCCTCTGCGTCCTACTCTTCGAGAAGACGCTACCCTTGTCTATGGCGTCTTGGCGGTTCAATAAAACCAACCATTAACAACACACACCCACCATCTCTCCCAACTCTTCACTCTGCGTCCTTGGCGTCTTGGCGGTTCAATAAAACCAACAATTTTCAACACATAACCAACCATCTCTCCCCACTCTTCTCTCTGCGTCCTCTGCGTCTTGGCGGTTCAATAAAAACAAACGTACCCAATCAGCGAACATATGAACGTAAAAGAACCCGAAAACCAATACCTTACAAATAATCCCTCCGAAATCCGAGGAGTTATTTTCGACTTAGATGGCGTTCTAACTGATACGGCAGAATATCACTATCGCGCATGGCAAAAACTGGCAGATGAAGAAGGACTTCCCTTTAATCGAGAAGCGAATGAAGCATTGCGGGGTGTTGCCAGACGCGAGACGCTGATGCACATCATTGGCAATCGGCAGTATCCAAAAGAAAAAATTCAGGAAATGATGGATCGCAAGAATCGCTATTATGTGGAATCGATCGAAGACATTACCCCCAACGATTTATTTCCAGGAGTTTTGCAACTGTTTGACGATCTGAAACAAGCGGGGATTAAAATTGCCATTGGATCTGCAAGCAAAAATGCCCGCACGGTGGTGCAGAAACTGGGAATTGCCGATAAAGTGGATGCGATCGCAGATGGTTACAGTGTAGATCGTCCTAAACCCGCCCCCGATATATTTTTATTTGCAGCAAAATTATTAGGATTGCAACCCGCGCAATGTGTGGTGGTAGAAGATGCCGCAGCAGGCGTCGAAGCTGCTTTAGCGGCGGGGATGTTTGCGGTGGGGATTGGTCCACAGTCGCGCTTTCCACGCGCACACCTTGTCTTATCTGACTTATCAGGCGTGCGCTGGGATGACTTGCAAGCTAAGTTAAGTCGCATTCGGTAAGATTGCGTACATCTCAAAGTTCCCAAAAACGGTATTCTATCTTTAGATAGATGCGGGTTGCCCCGACACCGCTGCGTAGGGAAACTAGAGAATGAACGATTGGATCGCACACTTAACAACCCATGCCTTGTTACTGTATAACCTTTTATTCGCCAGTCCTTACTTAGGAGTCAGCGGCGAAACCAATTTTTACGCACAGTCAATCAACGCACAACCAGTCGTTGAAAGTATAGCCAGTGCAGATAGTTTCTTTTTAGATAGAAGAAACGAAGATTTTCGGCGATTTTACGAAGCGATTAAAGATACCAGCAAGTTAGATGGGTTGTTTACGCTTTATCGCCGCGAGGTAGATGGCAAAATATATGTGGAAATTAAACCGGAACAACTGAATCAAAATTACCTTGCTACGGTGACGCTGGAATCGGGGATTGGGGAAAGCGGGATTTATAGCGGACTTTCTTTGCAAGATTTTCTGTTTTATTTCCGGCGCGTGAATAACAATTTGCACTTGGCGATTCGGAATGTCAAGTTTAGGACAGAAGCGGGGGAACCGGAGACGCGATCACTCGCTCGTTCGTTCAGCGATTCTGTCCTTTATTCGCTTAAAATAGTCAGCATCAATCCCCATACTAAAGGTATTCTAGTCAACCTAGATGACTTGCTGTTGGAAGATTTTCCCGGTTTAACTTCTTTACTAAAATACTTTTTGCAAGCGGATTACCGACTCGACTACAACAAATCCTATTTTGGCGAGGTCCAAAACTTTCCTTTGAATTTAGAAATTGACTCTATTTACGGTTTTGATTCGGAAGAAGGAGCCAATTTAGTTACTTTACCCGATAGCAGGGCGCTTAGTTTAAAAGTGCATTACAGTTTTTCCCAATTGCCGGAAAGTAACGGTTATACTCCCAGATTGGCAGACGACCGCATCGGCTATTTTATTACAGCATACCAGCAATTTTCTACCGAGACTCGCTCGCAACCTTTTGTCCGTTATATCAATCGCTGGCGTCTCGAACCTTCAGATCCAGACGCGCCTTTATCTCCGCCTAAACAACCGATTGTATTTTGGCTTGAAAATGCCGTTCCGATGGCATACCGCCCCGCGATTCGCGAGGGTGTTTTGATGTGGAATAAAGCGTTTGAGAAAGCTGGATTTCAAAATGCAATTGAAGTACGGCAAATGCCAGATAATGCGGATTGGCATCCGGCGGACGTGCGTTACAATACCATCCGCTGGTTCAATTCGATGGATGCGAATTTTGCCAGAGGAATGTCTCGCGTCAATCCGCTAACTGGGGAAATTTTGGATGCGGATATTATCGTCGATAGCAACATGGTGCGGATAACTCAGCAAGAATATCGCGCGCTGATGGAAACGAACAATCCTCTGTGCCAAAATAGTTTGCCGGTGCAGGAATCAGGAGTCGCCTCCCGGTTTCAGCAACTTTTAGAATCGAACCACTACTGCTACGGAATAGAATCTGCTAAACAAGCAGCGATGGGAGCAATCGCGCTGTCGCTTTTGCCAAATGGGACGCCAAATAATCAACTGAAAAAGGAGTATTTGAATCAATATTTACGTTCTCTGATCGCCCACGAAGTCGGGCATGTGTTGGGGTTGCGTCACAACTTCCACGGCAGCACGATGTTAGCACCATCAGAGTTAAACGACACAGAAATAACTCACAGCAAAGGGTTAGTAAGTTCGGTGATGGATTACCTGCCCGTCAACCTCGCCCCGCCTGGAATCCAGCAAGGAGATTATTTCCCAGCAATAGTGGGACCTTATGATGAATTGGCAATAAAATACGGTTACAAACCTAACCAGGATGCGATTGAAACCCTCGTTCCTCAACCCCAGAAACAGGAGATAGAACAAACTGCGCTGGAGTTACCGCAACCCGAATTTTCCTATGCGACTGATGAAGATATTAGGGATATTAATCCCGATGCCAATCTCTGGGATTTGAGTAGCGATGTCCTGGTTTATTCCCAGTGGCAAATGGATAATGCACGCTTGATGTTGCAGCGTTTGGAAAAAGATTATCCAGTCAAAGGAAATTACGGCGAACGAAGAGTTTTATTCGACCAAATTCTTAACTACTACTTGCTCAACGCTAACTTGCTGATGCAATACATCGGCGGGCAATCTTTTAAGAGGAATTATGCCGATGAGGAATTTGCTTTTGTCCCGGTTACTTTAGAAAAACAACGCCACGCCTTGACCAACTTGCAGGATTATGTATTTGCGAAAGAAGCGTTTAATTTCTCCCCCGCATTGCTGAATCAGTTAGCCCCCTCGCGCTGGTATCATTGGGGGAATCCAATACCTGTATTGCGCTTAGATTATCCGATTCACTCGCGGATTTTGATGTTTCAAAGTAGCGTATTGCGATCGCTTCTAGATGGCCCTCGTTTATATCGTATGCTCGATATAGAATTAAAAACGCCGCCAGGAGAGTCCCTGACTATTCCAGAATTGTTTGAAACGCTGCAAAATAGTATTTGGACAGAGGTTTTAAACAATCGAGAATTAGGGCAAATTTCCAGCATCCGTCGTTCATTGCAACGGGAACATTTGAATATTTTGCTAGCGATGGTGTTGCGGAATAAGAATGTCCCCGAAGATGGTCGAACTCTCGCCTGGTATCAATTGCGCCAACTGCAAAAAACCCTGCAAATTAGCTTGAAAAAACAAGGAGAAAACCTCGATATTTACACAAAAGCACACTTGGAAGAAACATGCGATCGCATCGCCAAAGCATTGAATGCACAATTGCAATCTAATTAGTCCTCTCCAGAAAAGTAAAAGGCGGGCGAGACGCCCACCCCACAAGAGTTATGAGAGTCCGTTGCTATCGGAATTACTAATCTCTCTTCTCTTTCTCTGCCTCCTCTGCGTCTCTGCGGTTTAATCATTCAGACACAGGTATCAAAGAAACCGGGTTTCTCCACAGAAACCCGGTTTCTTTATCGTCCCAAACCCATTTATAAAGGACTTATCCCTCTTCTCACTCCTAAGTTTCTATGTCTCAAATGTTACCCCAATGTCAGAACTTGCAAGCGCAGGTTGAAACCGTATTGCAATTGTTGCATCAAGAACCTTGTTTGCGATCGCAAAACACCTCCCCAGTCCAAGCATCGCTGAGAAAAGCAATTTCCCCCAAATTTGAAATAGTCTTTGCCGGTGCGTTTAGTGCGGGGAAATCGATGTTAATTAACGCATTATTAGAACGAGAATTGCTTTATAGCGCCGAAGGACACGCCACGGGTACGGAATGTTACATCGCTTATGCAGAACCGGAAAAAGAACAAGTAGTGCTGACATTTTTGAGTGAAGCGGAAATCCAAGAACAAGCGCAAGCATTATGCAAGCGTCTGGGATTTGCAAGTTCTAATATTAACCAAGCTGAAGTAACTGATTTATTGCGCCAAGGATGCTACGCAATTATCCAACAAGAGGGCGGGGAAAGTAAATCGGAACGTGGGAAACAAGCAAAGGCGTTATTGTTGTTGCTAGAAGGGTATTTAGGAAACCGCGATCGCATCCACGCCATCAATAATGCCACGTATTCGATGGAACAATTTAACTTTTCCAATCTCAAAGAAGCAGCGAGTTATGCGCGGCGGGGTAGCAATAGCGCGGTGTTAAAGCGAATTGAATATTATTGTCACCATCCTTTATTACAAGATGGAAATATATTAATAGATATGCCGGGAATTGATGCGCCGGTAAAGAAAGATGCGGAATTAACTTATCGCAAAATTGAAGATGCGGAAACTTCGGCGGTGGTGTGCGTCTTAAAACCTGCTTCGGCGGGGGATATGACGACAGAAGAAACCCAATTGTTAGAGAAAATGCGCGCAAATTTGGGAATACGCGATCGCGTATTTTACGTCTTCAACCGGATTGACGAAACTTGGTACAACAGTCAGTTGCGCCAGCGGTTAGACGATTTAATTTTATCTCAGTTTCCCGATACGCCGAGGGTTTATAAAACAAGCGGGTTGTTGGGATTTTATGGGAGTCAGATTAAAGGGACATCGGGAAGCGATCGCTTTGGTTTAGATACCATTTTCCCATCCAGCGTCAAAGGTTTAGATGGAGAAGAAGAAACTCCCCAATTCGTCTATGCTTTTAATAACTATTGCGGCACTTCCCGCAAGCTTCCCAGCAATTTTCGGATTTCGATTAACGGTTTCGAGACTCCCAATGAAAATTATGTCCGCATTCTTTCCGAATGGGGAATCCCGTTGATTAAACAACTTATTAGCGATAGCGGTATTGAAGAATTTCGCGATGGTATTACCCGCTATCTAACTTTAGAAAAGCGTCCCCAACTGTTTGCGACTTTGGCGGATGACTTGGAACCTTTGTGCATCAGCTTGCAGAAACATTATCTTTCCCTCCAGCGGGATTTGGATAGTCAACCCCGCGAAATTGAAGCGATGAAAGCGCAGGAATTGGGAAGATTGAATCAGGAGTTACAGCAAGTCGGAAAAGAATTTCGCCAACACATGGCGGAGGAAGTAAACATGGTAGTAACGAATGGTTGTCAAGCGTTTGAAACAGATTTTCAAATGCTGCAATCGAGGATGATTCGCCGCTTGGATGAATTGTTAGATAATTTTTCTGTCCGCGCCGCTTATCAACGCGCCACGCTGAGTCATCCCCGCAATGCTACTGCGCCTTTACTAGCAGTTTTGGTGGAAGCACTTTATGCTTTGGCGAATCAATTGGAAGATATTTTAGTCGAGTCTTCCCAAGAATTGTCGGCGAACTTTTTCCAATACTTGATTGTCCGAATTCGCAAGTCGGAATACTACCGCCATCTGTATCGGTTATTGGGGAATGATGGGGGGATTGAACACGAGTTGAAGTTATTGGAAAAACGGGTAAGCGAGGCGTTGGTAAATCAGGCGCGGGTGGAATGCGATCGCTATGTCAGAGAAAGTCCCCGTTTCTACGATGAAGGCACGTTTTCGATATATCAATTCCGTCAAACATTGCAGCAAACATCCCAAGGTTACGACTGCGAAAGCATGGTAGAAGCAGAACCAGCAATCAGGCAATTATTGAAGTTAGATTTTGAACCAAAAGTCTCTGCAACTATTAAGAGGACTTTCCGCCAAACGATTAATCAAACGATTAATACTCAGCTATTACCAATGGCGGAGAAACAGGCGGATGAGATTTTGCAGCAATACAATCAAGCGCGTGCTTATTTAGAGCAAACTCTGGAAAAGGAAGCGGAGGAAAAGATTAGTCGCAATCGCAGGTTGTTGAGTGAGGTTGAACAAAAGATTGCTGCTTATAATGAGGCGGTTTTGGAAATTAATAGTTGTTTGGAAGCGATGCAATTGTATGAACGGCAATTGCCTGTAATTGATTCTAATTTAGCAGGTTTAAATGCTTCTGAATCATCTAGTATGGCAGATGCTTTAGAATTATAGCAAGACATAAAACTCGCCCGCCAACCAAACCCGCCCGGAAATTCGCCATTCGCCGCCACACCCGCCCGGAAATTTATTTCCGGGCTAATAGCGAAAGTCCACTTAAGTGGACTGAATTTGCTTGCATTTCCAGTCCTCTTTAGAGGACTTAGGCTATTAGCCAGGGAATTTATTCCCTGGCGGGCGGCGCGAACAAGGGCAAGATTTAAGTAGGCAAAATTTACTTGTTGGCTATTGTCAAAAATAGATTTTTAACCGATGATAGTAAATAGTAAAACCTGAGTCACCAGAGGTATACATGGAAGCTGGATTCAAGCCGCTACAGGGAGATGATGACGTATTATTATTTAACCAATCAGGCCCACAAACTATGCTAAAACTAGGCCAATTTAGACAAGAAATAAGAGATAAATTTTTGCGGATAGTCGAGAATAATTTCAACTATGGTTGGATGGAAGTGACGCTAGACCAATATTCAAAACCCATGAGTGTTGCCGGAATGTTTAATCAAATTAATTGGATATGTTCGCCGCGTGATGGAATAGATTGTGAAGTTTTAATTTTAGGGGCTAAAACCTGGCAGAAAGGTAAACTTAGGATTCAAGCAATATTAGAATTCAACCCAGCCTTAGATAGGAAAAAGGTTTATGATTTTCAAAATACAAGTCGTCACTATACAATACAATTGCACGAAATAGAAAAAATAGTTGAAATTAAGGTAATGCTTGATTTTTGTAATGAAGATTCAAAAAATATGCAACCCGAATCGCCGCTTGACGATTTACGTCAGATGCTATGCCAAGAAAACCAACAGTGAAGTTCGCCTAGAGAGTTAGATATATTCAACCAATTAATGTGTAGCCGCGAATTCTATTCGTTAGGCTATTGTAAATCGCAGCTTGGCAAAATCATCATTTTAAATGATAATATTTTTAGGCAATAATATTTAACAACGAACATGGATGAGCAATTTCAGCCACTAGAAGACGATGCAGTCGTTACGATTCCACCGAAATATCGATTTGGCTTGTCGCATCATACATTTAGAGTAGATGAATTTATACATCCTGCGATCGTACTATTTCGCAATGGCATAATTGCAAGTCTGCCAAGTCGTCCAATCGATCTTGGAGATAAGTGGTTTGACGATGGATTAGATTGTGAAATTCTTAGGCCAGGTGCTAAAGGCTGGCAAAAAGGTACAGTGAGAATCAAAGTTACTTTAGAATTTTGCCCCGATGAACCTGAAATCGAAGAAACACCCCCAAACGAACAGCCAGAAATCAGCGAAACAGAATCACCATTAGACGATCTACGTCAGCTAATTAACCAAAACAACCATAAAACCAATGAGTAAAACACCCCGAATTCCTATTCCTCCAGAAGTGAGGAAATATGTATTTAACCGCGACAATTACCAGTGCAAAAGTTGCGGCAAAACACAGCAAGAAACAGAACTCACTGTCGATCATATTATCGCTCTTGCCCGTGGCGGTAGCAACGACATCAGCAATTTACAAACCCTTTGTAGCCGTTGCAATCAGCAGAAAAAACACCATTTTGACCCGCGATTTAGGAGGCATTTTAGTTAAGATAATTTTGAGAATAGTTAGTCTCACAGTTACAAAAATAGGAAATTGAAATGGAAGATAGATACAACTTGCGTGAGTGCAACGATAATGATGTCTTGTCGTTTGGAGATGTTACATTCAAGGTAGGGAAATTTAGAGAAGCTTTAAACCAATCATTCGATAACAGCATAGGAAGTGCAATAAGTTCCCAATTAAGATCTAGAGGAGTTAACATACCTGATGCTATATTAGTTCCTAAAGGTATGAATTCTCCTCATGCAAGATGGTTCAACAACGGCATAGATTGTGAAATCCTAAACCTTGGGGCTAAAAACTGGAAAAAAGGAAGAGTAAAAATTAAAATTAGCGTTGAATTTTATGTTGAAGAGGAAACAGATAGTAGCAATAAAGAGGTAAGCGAACCAGAATCGCCACTCGACGATTTGCGTCAAATGCTTAACCAGGAAAACCCGCACTAAAACTCACAAATCATACCAAATTCCCATTCATTACCACCCACTTTGCCTAACGACTGAAGTCGCGGCTACACAAACAAAGCCTGCCTACGCAGGCTTTTATCTACTTATTCTTTCTTCTTCCTTCGCGCCCTTCGCGTCTTCGCGGTTCATTATATATTCTTCCGGCGCGAAGCGAGTAAGGATGTGCGATCGCATCCCCCAAATTTGCTATATTAATAATCTCCAAATCAGTAGTAACTGAAAAACATGGCAAGCAACGTCGTCGAAAGAATATATCAATTCAACCAGAACCGCGACGCAGAAATCGTTAAACTAAAATACGAGAAAATGCGCGCTGATGTTTTTACATTCTTTCGCGGTACTTGCCATTTATTTTACCAAGACTGGCTCCAAGATTCACCGCTAAATCAAGCGCCTCCCGTTTGGAATTGCGGCGACTTGCACCTAGAAAACTTTGGCACTTACAAAGGCGACGATCGATTAGTTTACTTTGATATCAACGATTTTGATGAAGGAGTACTCGCGCCTTGTACTTGGGATGTGACTCGACTTGTCACCAGCGTTATCATCGCTTCTCATAGTTTAAAATTAGAAGAAGAACAAGCGTTGTGTTTATGCAATGAATTCTTAGATACTTACGCCAAAACCTTGGAAAAAGGTCAAGCGCGCACCGTCCAGGAAGAAACTGCTAAAGGGATGGTTAAAGAACATTTTGAAAGTTTAGAAAAAAGAAATCGGAAAGATTTTTTAGATAAACGCACCGAAGTAAAAGGAGGGAAGCGGCGGTTTATTACTAATGGCGTTCGCGTAGCGTCCCCCCAGGGGAATCGCTTCCGCAAGTGTCCCGACGAACAACGGGAAAAAATCATCACCCTATTAGATGATTGGGCAGCTAAACAGGGAAAGCTAGAGTTTTTCTGCGTGTTAGATGTAGCGCTGCGAATTGCTGGCACTGGTAGCTTGGGAATCCCCCGTTATGCGGTTCTAATTGAAGGGAAAGGTTCTCCAGACAATAACTATATTTTAGATATCAAACAATCCCGTTCATCCTCTTTAGAACCTTATGTAAAATTACCTCAACCCCAGTGGGAAAGCGAAGCGCACAGAATCGTCACAATTGAACAGCGAATGCAAGGAACTCCAGCAGCTTTGTTGACGGCAGTATTGCTGGAAGATAAATACTATGTAATGCGAGAATTACAGCCAATTCAAGATAAAATAAATCTAGCTGAGTGGAATGGTAAATTAAAGCGCTTGGAGAAGGTGCTAAAAACAATGGCAGAGGTGACAGCTTGGGATCAGTTACGCAGCGGGGGGAGACAGGGATCTGCGATCGCTGACGATTTAATCGCCTTTGCTAGCACACCCCCTTTCGATTGGAAAAACGCCATTCTCGACTATGCTAAGCGCTATGCTGACCAAGTAGAAGCAGATTATGCAGCATTCTGTCCTAGTGCATAATATTGTGCGGGACGGGCAAGATGCCCATCCCACAAGAACAATGCAGTTTTTGCTGTTGTGGGGTGGGCGCCCATCCCACAAGCAAAATGCAGTTTTTGCTGTTGTGGGGTGGGCGTCCTCGCCCGCCCCATCTACGATCGATGCAAACAATAAACCAAACTAATTTATGAGTCGATACGAAAATCTCCGCCGCATTCAGCAACTCGATCCCCTAACGGATTGTTGTCAGATTGTGCATATATTCAGCGGTTACGAATTTCCTTGGGATATTACTCGTTCCCTAGAAATTGCCCTGTTTCGCACCTATTGCATCCCCAGTATTTCAGCATTGCTAGATAAAACCGCAGAATTTCGCCACCGCCCACAGAAACGCTACGACGATACTTCACTGATCGTCGCGGAAATTATGAAGTCGGGATATGATAGCGATCGCGGACGAGAAGCGATTCGGCGGATGAACTATATGCACGGTAAATTTAATATTTCTAACGCCGATTTCTTGTACGTGCTTTCCACATTGGTTTACGAACCCATCCGTTGGTGCGATCGCTTTGGATGGCGGCAAACTTGCGAACAAGAACGCTTAGCTAACTTTTATTTTTGGCGCGAAGTAGGAGTGAGAATGCAAATTCAAAATATCCCCGAAACCTACGCAGAATTCGAGCAATATAACCTCAACTACGAACGCGAACATTTCCACTATTCCGATACCAACCGTCGCCTCGGCGAATCGAGTCGCGACCTTTTCTTAAGTTGGTTTCCCAGCTTTCTGCGTCCGGTGCTTAAACCATCTGTTTATGCCATGCTAGATGAAAGGATGCGAGACGCTTTTGGTTTTCCCCATCCGCCGCAATTTTTAACTTGGATAGCGACAACAAGTCTAAAAATGCGCGGTCAACTGTTGCGTTTATTTCCACCCAGAAAACAGCCAAGTTTCTTAACAGATTATCCTCAGCGTTCTTATCCTAATGGATATCAGTTGACCGATTTGGGACCCCCTCATATGTTGGATGCGCTGAATCAACATCAGCAATAGACTTATTGCCAAAATCCGGCAATTATAATATCGTTGCCGGTTTTTTCTGAATGATTTAACCGCAGAGACGCAGAGGACGCAGAGGAAGAAAAGAGAGATAAATAATTAATACCGTTTTCCCTTCAATCTGTAACAGATCCCTCTAAATCCCCCTTAAAAAGGGGGACTTTAACTTTTCCGGTTCCCCCCAATGCATCGGGGGGTTAGGGGGGATCTGATCTGTAGCATCAAGGTGGGGAAATTATATAGGATGCGAACGGATTTCAATATCCTCCCAATATTCCTCGCTGCTTCGCCTCCCTTTCCGCGAAACGGAAAACCACCAAACCAATTGCAAAATAAACTACCCCATTAACGAAAGCAATTCCTAATTTAGTTAAATCCAAACTTTCACCCCGCGCCATTAAAGCACGCAACAAACCCGCACCGGGAGTTATTGGCAATAATTCTGCCAAAAACTTTAACGATCCCGTCCAAGTTTCCACGGGAGTTGCAATCAAAAACAACAGTAAAAACTGAATAATTCCCAACAGTCGCTGGATGCGCTTGAACAATAAAGCAATCGACCCCATTGTAAAAGCAATTCCATACGCACCCAGGACAACCGTCACCAGGGGGAAAAGCAACGCGGGTGGAAAATAGAGGCGACTTCCGGTCAGTCCCATAATGATTAATAGAATGCCGAAAGTGAGAATTATCTGAAACGATAAATTAGCCAACGTCCGCATCAAGAATACTTTTGTTGCACCGAAACTCGATAAAAATAACTGTTCTAAAGTCCCCGTCGATGCTTCTTGTTGCAATTCTCCAGAAATGTCCGTCAAGATGAAAATCATCAACGTCCACAAGACATAACCGATGACGATGGAATCTAAGCGATCGCCAAACTGTAAAGATGGTCCCGCAATGTATTTAGCGCTCAAAAAAAGGCCATAAAAAAAAGTTGTTGTGATGATAATTACACCAATCGATTCAAACGGATAGCGCCGAAATTGAATCCAAGCGCGCCTCAATTCAGCTAGGAATAATTCAAACATATGCTAATTGCTAATTGCTAATTGCTAATCATTGACGCTTGCTTTCATTATATCACCAATTACCAATTACCAATTACCAATTACCCATTCCCATTTTGACTCGATCGCACTAATTTTAAAAAGATTTGCGTCAAGTCTGCTTCATCTTTTTCGACGCGACGTAGGGGGATGGGTTTGAGTATTTCTAGGACTTTGTAAAGCAATTCTTGCTCGTTGATGTAAATAGTTTTTCTATCTTTTACCTCTGCACCTATTGTTTCTAATTCTGCCATGCGTTCGGGGTCGAGTAAAACTTCCGTCTCTATTTTGTAGGCATTACCGGAAAATTGCCGAATTAAGTCGCGCGTTGATGATTCGGCGACAATTTCGCCTTTTTGGATAATCGCCACTCGGTCTGAAAGTAATTCGGCAATATTTAATTGGTGCGTTGTCAGCAAAATCGCGCAACCAACGGATGCGATTTCTCTTACCAAAAATTTGACATTTTCCGTCGCTTCTACGTCGAGTCCTAACGTAGGTTCGTCTAGCAAAAGTAATTGGGGTTGGTGGACTAAAGCGACTGCGATCGCCAGCTTCTGTTGCATCCCCCGCGACAGATTCTGCACCTGAACTTTGCGTTGAGAAACTAAACCAAATCGTTCTAAAAGTATCGCCGCCCGCTGGCGTGCTTGTTTGGCTGTGAGTCCTTTTAATACACCAAAATATTCCAAATTTTCCTCTGGAGTCAAACGCCAATAAACATTGCGGTTTCCTTCTAACACAGCGCCCAACTTTTGCAGTGCTGCTGGGTTACGGTGCGGATCGCTTCCGGCAATTCTCACCATACCTGCATCCGGTTTAATCAATCCCGCCATCATTTTAATCGTCGTCGTTTTACCCGCACCGTTGGGACCAAGGAAAGCCAAAACTTCCCCAGGCGCGATGCTTAAAGAAACGCCGCGCACCGCTGACACAATTTGTTTCCCTCGGCGGTAACTCTTTCTGAGGTCGTATGCTTCTAGTGCGTTCATTGCTAATTGGTAATTGGTAATTGGTAATTGGTAATTGGTGAAATTATTTCTCTATGAGCCATTACTTAATTTACACTTGAATCACAACTTCCGGCATTCACCGACGGGTAAGCGAATTGCATTGTCACGATTTTTCCCCACCCTACCCTGTGTCACTACCCCGCAGACGCACGGGACGGCAATAATTATAGCCTTCTTTCTCCCTCCCAAGAAGCAACAAGCGCCCTCGATAGGTGACAATATAATTGGTGCGTAAGGATCGGGGAATAAACAACAGTGACTACAACGACTTATCCACAAGCAGGACAAACTGTAGAATTGGCTCCCAGTTATACGATACCCATCGTCTTAGTACTTGCCGCGATACCGCTGCTGCTGGTACAAGTATGGGTGAGTCTGGCGATCGCGCTGTTCGGACTATTCCTGTTGTTCCAAACAGCTACTATCCGCCTCAGATTTACAGAAAGCGCCTTAGATGTCTACCGTTCCGATCGATTAATCCGGCGCTTTCCCTACCAAGAATGGCAAAACTGGCGCATTTTCTGGCCTAGTGTCCCCATCTTGTTTTACTTTAAAGAAGTCAACAGCATCCACTTTCTGCCGATTGTCTTCGATCCTAAAATGCTGCAAGCCTGCCTGGAACAACGCTGTCCCAAAATTTAGCGCCGGGGAAAGAAACCTCTAAACAGAAACCCGGTTTCTAGGTCGCCCAAGCGTCCGTCCTATCAATATAATTCGCTTACGATCAAAAGTGGAGCGTATTACCCGCCCCTACGACGCGGGAACTCAAACTCCCCCATGGCGTGTCGGGTAAATTGTCCGATCCACTCCGCTCGCGGTAGGCGCGGGTTAAACTAAATAAGCATGTCTGTTTAATCCGCTCCTGCTGTTATAACTATTAGTTGTTAATTGTTAATTCTTAGATGAATTCAGACTCTTCTCAAATCCCAGCACAACCGCTAAATCCAGAAACAAAACTATCTGTTGCAGGATCTGATACCTCAGAACCTTCGGATCTCTCCAGCGCTCAAAGCGATCGCTTGTACCAACGGGTAGCCGAGTTACAGCGCATTGAACAACAACTACAACAGGAAATCGCTGCCCTACAAGCTACTAAAAAGACGCTTTTAGATCAAATTAGCTCTTCCCAAACCGCTTTGGGACGCATGGTGCAAGAAGCATTAACTGAATTAGAGCAACGCAAGCAAACGCTGCAAATTACGGTAGAACAATTAGAGCGACGCCAAGAGCGCATCCGCAATGAAATGAAAACAACTTTTGCCGGGGTGTCGCAAGATTTGGCTATTCGCGTCCAGGGTTTTAAAGATTATCTGGTAGGTAGCTTACAGGATTTAGCCGCCGCAGCCGAACAACTCGATCTGGTTCCCCAACAACTAGCATCAGAAACTGTGGTAATTAAAGAAGCTGTGCCTTCAGTTGCAGCTGCAACTCCTGCTTTTGCTGCTCAGGGTTTTCAGGAACAAGCGAACCAAATTCAAAAGCTGTTAGACCAATATCGCACCCGCCCCGATTATTATGGCCCACCTTGGCAGCTGCGCCGCACGTTTGAACCAATACACGCGGAACGCGCTGCTTACTGGTTTTTTACCCAGGGAGGTAAGGGGGCGTTGCGGTCTATGGGCAGTCGCCTGCAAAATATTCTACTGGCTTCGTCGATTATTTCAGTGTTGCGCTCGATCTACGATGACGACCTCCGTCCCCTGATTCTGGTAAACTCCCCAGAACGCTTGGGTGAATGGCGACGCGGTTTGCAAGATTGTCTCGGACTTGCTCGCGCCGATTTTAGCCCAGATCGCGGAGTCGTTTTGTTTGAAGCGCCAGAACCCCTCGCAGTCAAAGCAGACAGGTTGCTCAAAGATGGCTATATGCCCCTAGTTATCGTTGACGAAACCGAAGACCAAATTAGTCTTTCCGTGCTGCAATTCCCCTTGTGGCTCGCTTTTGCTCGCGATCCCCAATCACCCAGCTATTCCTACGATCGGTATTAATTCAAGAATTGCAGATTGCAGATTGCAGATTTTAGATTGAAAAATTCTATCTGCAATCTGCTATTTATTCGAGTAGGAAGCTAGTAATATCAAATCCGTTGCCATCAAAATTACTAACCTCTCTTCTCTTTCTCTTTCTCTGCGTCCTCTGCGCCTTTTGCGGTTTATTCATTCAGCCCCACCTTGATAACTAACCAACCTGACATGATATAAAATTTTGATCGATCTTCAATCTGCAATTCTATGCTCCTGTCTGGCTGGCTGGTTTACCTTCTGCTGTTACTCGTAGCTTATCTGCTAGGCTCTTTTCCCACTGGCTATTTAGCCGCGCGCATCCTCAAAGGAATTGATATCCGCGAGCAAGGATCTCGTTCTATTGGCGCCACCAACGTGCTGAGAACTCTGGGAAAAGGCCCAGCCATTGTGGTTTTATTCGTGGATGCGGCTAAGGGCGCTATTGCCATCTCTCTGGCTCACTTTGCTTTCTCTTTTGCCGTCGCCGGGGTTTTATCTTTACCTTGGTTAGTCGCTTTGGCAGGTCTAGCCGCTGTATTCGGTCATAGTTGGCCTATTTGGCTCAATTTTAAAGGCGGAAAATCTGTAGCAACCAGTTTGGGCATTTTACTATCTATCAGTTGGCAAGTCGGCTTGGGAAGCTTTGGTGTTTTCGCCGTCTTCCTGGCTATTTCCCGCATCGTCTCTCTCAGTTCGATCGCCGCCGCGATCTCTGTCTCCATCCTGATGTTTCTCCTGCATCAACCCCTGCCTTATCAATTGTTTGGCATCGCTGCTGGTATTTACGTCATCTGGCGCCATCGCACCAACATCGCCCGCCTTCTCGCCGGAACCGAACCCCAAATCGCTCAAAAACTACCCCCCGAACCCGAACAAACCCCTTAATTTCACCCCGGCTTCTCCCACCCCCCTCCATTCTCACTATTGTGACGGCAGAATTTTTTCCTTCTCCTCTTCCCTTTTTCGCTTTTTTTTGGTATCCTTCTCTTATAATCGAAATCTGTGCACCTTTAAAAAAAGTTAAAATATCCCCATTATAAAATAGAATACCAAAGAGGTGGCTGGCAGCGCAACCCCTTCTATATTCTTATAAATGAAAAATTTTCACCAGATAAAAACCTTGATAAGTGAAGCCGGGAGTAGGGTGGAAGGTTGAGAAGCTGCTGCACCAAAGAGGGGCGAGGGCAAAAGTTAGTCGTGAATAGTGCCATCGGGCATTTTTGTGCCCTTGAGATTGGCATCAGTCAAGTCAGCTCCCTCGAGATCGGCCCAACTGAGATCGGCTCCCCGTAAGTCAGCCCAGGTCAAGTTTGTCTGTTTCAGAACCGCCCAACGCAGATTGGCATGGCGCAGTTTAGCTCTGGTGAGGTTGGCACTACTGAGGTCTGCGTTACCCAAGCTAGCCGAGCTGAGGTCTAGACCAGGAAAATCTCTTTCTCCCGCTGCGTAAAGCATTAAGAGTTCTATCTCATCCATAATCGAAATTTAATGTCTTTACCCTAATGGTATGTTAGGATTTCAGAGTAAGGATTATTTTCGGTTTTACAAGCGTTTCTCCGAATCTAGACCTCTACACCCCCTGATTCTGGAGATATATTATGTCAATTTACGTCGGTAATTTATCATACTCAGTAACCCAGGAAGACCTGATCCAAACTTTTGCAGAATACGGAAAGGTGAAGCGCGTTCAGTTGCCTACAGACCGGGAGACGGGTCGTTTGCGGGGTTTTGCCTTTGTAGAAATGGACACAGAGGCAGAAGAAGCGGCAGCGATTGAAGCGCTTGACGGTGCTGAGTGGATGGGACGCGACCTGAAGGTAAATAAGGCTAAGCCCCGGGAAGAAAGAGGTTCTTCGGGAGGTAACTGGTCAGGCAATAATAGATCTTCTCGACGCTACTAAGCTGTGGCATTACCGATTTAACTGTTCAAGTCTTGAGGGCAGACAAGGCGTCTGCCCTTTTTTGTTAAAGGCTTGCTTGGGGTAGCTCAAGTTTGTCTAGCTATAAGTCAGTGAACTAATCAGGAGGTAGGATGACCCAAGTAATTCCCGGAGAGAATGAAGGAATTGAGTCAACGTTGCGTCGATTCAAGCGAGAAGTTTCTAAGGCGGGAATTTTCCCCGATATCAAGAAGCACCGTTTCTTTGAAACGCCGATTGAAAAACGGAAGCGTAAAGCAATGGCTAAGCACAAGCAGGGTAGGAGGCGATCGCGCTATTGATCCCCAAAACCCTAAAACGCCTATCGACACCCTGATTCTGGAAGCGCCCAAGCAAGGGGACAAAAACCGAGGTCAACTCTTTGACCTCACTGGTAAAAATTACCCGCTCTTAGTTGAAGCGTTGCAACATCTTAAGGATAGGAAGTTAATCGAAACCTACTTCGTGACTAATGGGGCAATCCCGGTACTGACGTACCGCCTGCACCCTGGTAATTGATCTTGTACGTGGCGTAGCCCTCTATATACCTCAAGGACTCTATGAACATCAAAGAACTTTTAAGCCGATACATGGCGGGGCAAAGGGACTTTAGGAATCTGAACCTAATAGCAGCAAACCTGAGGAATACGAACCTGAGTGGGGCAAATCTGAGTGGCGCAAACTTAACGAAGGCAAATCTCACCAGAACCAATTTGAGTTATGCCAATCTGACTCATGCTAATTTGACGGGGGTGAATTTAACCGAAGCAAACCTGACTCATGCCAATCTGACTGATGCTAATTTGACGAATGCAACCCTGAGTAGTGCCAACCTACGTGGGGCAATTATACCGGATGCAGTCAGGCTCAGCTTAATATCTAATAGCCCCAAAACTTCTCTGACTAAGGATTAGAGAAAATTAGGATTGGGAAGGAAGGGCGGCGTTGCCTGATAGGGGCAAGATCCAGCGACGCCCTTGTTTTTGATTTTGGATAAATTCTGCTGCGTTGCGTGACGCTCCTACACTTCTCTGCGAGTAAGTGTAGGCTGCCAAAATCACGAGGATCTTGGAACTTCCTACCCTTCGGGTTCCGCGTCAGCGGTACGCGGTACTCGGTTGCTTTCCCGCTACAGCCGTTTAGAGTCAGGTGCGCGTCCTGCCCGACTGGAACAAATACTTTTCCAGTGGAAAAGTATGTTCACCCTATGAAAGCACAAAGTTTTACGTAGACCGCGATTGTTGTCTACAACCCCATACTTTCTTGTCAAGGTACAGTGGTCTTGCCAGCATTTTCGGCTCGGCAAGATTAATGCAATTGTACCATGAGAGAGTTGCTCGTTTCGTCCCTATCCCCTTCTCTCGTGCTTTGCACATTGGTCAGGAGATGCTCGCCAGGGCTGGCGAGCATTCATCTGATCGCTCCCCTCCAGGTGAGGGAGAGGCTTCTGCTGTTTTAGCTAACTGCCAAGGGTTTTGGAGCGAATAGCAGCGGCTTTAACCGCCTCAATCAAAGCCGAACGGAAACCATAACGCTCTAACTCGGCAATTCCGGCAATAGTAGTACCGCCGGGGCTAGTGACTCGGTCTTTGAGTTCGGCGGGGTGAATTCGGGAATCTTTCAATAATTGAGCGGTACCGAATACGGTTTGCAGGGCTAATTGAGAGGCGATCGCTCTTGGCAATCCCGCCGCGACGCCCCCATCGGTGAGGGCTTCCACCACAATTGCCACGTAACCCGGCCCAGAACCCGATAAACCAGTCACTGCATCCATCAGCGCTTCGGGTACTTCCACCACTTCTCCGACGGCTTTAAACAGGTGCTGAGCCTGTTCTAGATGATGGAGTTGGACGTGCTTACCGGGAGCGATCGCCGTCATTCCCGCCCCCACAGTTGCCGGGGTATTCGGCATGGCGCGGATCGCAGGCACAGTTGGAAAAGCGGCTTCCAACTTGCTCAAGGGAACCCCCGCCAAAATCGAAATCACCAGGGACGGCATGATGGCAGTGGCTGACAACTCCGCTGCGACTGTCTCGAACACCTGGGGCTTAATCGCCAAAAACAGCACTTCCGCCGCTACTGCCCTTGCCACTTCCTGATTTTCTGCCGTCACGTAAACGCCGTACTGCTGCACCAAAAAACCGCGACGGGAGGGCTGGGGTTCGCTGACGATCACCTCTTGGGGTTGATAAATTCCCCGCATAATTAAGCGGGATAACAGAGCTTCTGCCATTACCCCGCCACCAATGATGCCTAACTTAATAGTCATTTGTTTTTTGGTAGTAACTCAAGTTGCTAGTTATAAACTTTGGTGGGAATTGGTAATAGGTAATAGGTAATTGGATTATTTGGCGGTGGACTCGTTACAATTACCCATTAGCCTCGTTTCCCGGACTTACGCTTGGGAACGCTATTCCCAGTGCAAAAGCGATGTAACTAGCAACTTGGGGTAGTAGGTAGAGTTACACCCACTACCTATTACCCATTACCCATTACCCATTACCTATTACCCACTAGCTAATTTGACTGAACCATGCGCGGTTCGGTTGCCCAAGCGGGAGTGGGCGTTGTGGCACGGGGTGCGCGCACTTGAGCTTGAGGTACTTCGTGGACGACACCAGCTTGGGTGCTGACTTGGACGCAGCTGGGCGTAAACAGGAAGATGCTCTCGCCGATACGTTCTTGATGACCGTCTAGAGCGTAGGTGCCACCAGCGATAAAGTCAACCGCGCGTTGTGCTTGGTCGGGGTCCATCATGGTCAAGTTTAATACAACTGACTTCCGTTCCCGCAAAGCTTGAATTGCCTGGGGCATTTCTTCAAAAGTGCGCGGTTCCATTACCAATACTTCCGAGATGGCGGTGGTAACTCCGGGCATTCCAATCACGTTATTCATTGTAGGGGCTGCTACTCCTGTATCTGTTACTACATTAACCCGCTCGCGCATCCGACGGCGTTGGCGGGGTTCCTCTTCAGGATTTGCTTGGGTAGTGTCTTGTTGTTGTTGTTGTTGTTGTTGCTGTTGTTGTTGATAGGGATTTTGGTAGGAGTCCCCATCGTCGTCGTAGTCATAGTCGTAATCTGCTGGCTCGTTAATGCCAACAAATTCTCTTAACTTGCTAAAAATGCCAGCCATTTTTGTTCGCGCTCCATCACTACTGGATTTAGATTTAGCTGAAAAGAAGGGACAGTTGAAGATTTTAAGTTTTTTTTCAAGTCCCTCTGACAAAATTTTGGACAAAATTTTGCGGCTTCAAACTCAAGGATGACCAGAGCGAGCCTTAATTTCAGCTTGTTGTACTTTGTACAACTTTAGGTGTATGGCACACTCGTGACGCTGTGGCGCGATCGCGAGTGGTTGAGACTTTAACCGATTAACTGAGCCAATAGTATACCTTAGACAGTTAGTTTGAATAGGCCGCGAGCTAGAATTTGGTTCAGTAAGCGGCGAGAGAGTCAGCACCTTGCTGTCCCATACGCGGGGCTTCAGGCTGCAAATCTTTAGGTAAGGGAAGGTGCTGACGCGCCATAGTCTTGAAAACGGGGAAACGAAGTTATCGGCAAGTGTTCAAGTTGCTACCAGGGGATGAGAGTGTTAGTTCCCTGCTCTAGAACTCAAAAGTTAAACAGTTTTACTCGGGGTAAGACAGTGCTTTTGAGATAGTACTGACTGATAACTTTGGCAAAGCTAACTTTCGCCCCAAATGGGTGAAAGGGGACAACCATATCCCCAGGTCGGGGCAAACATACCCCTCCACCCCGCAAGGGGACGGCAATTAAAATTGCTCGTTAAGTATTTCATCCCCCACTTAAAAGATGGGGGCTTCCATACTCCCGGAGGTTTAAGGTGAGTTTGGTACGATGCTAGCTTATCGGTGACAGGTGAGGGAAATATCGTCAGGACTTAGGCACGCGGGGCCAAAAACAAAGGTGATGCGTCAATCTTGCTTTTGGAAACCCACCATTTTTCGTATCACCTTAGTTTTTTTGCCTAAGTCCTGCTCGTTTATTTTGGTCTTTCGCCAAATAAGATGCTTCCCAAGCGAATCATTGTCGCACCCTGTGCGATCGCCAGCGGGTAATCATCCGACATCCCCATCGAGAGGTGCTGCAAGTGAATGCGCGACCAATTTTGCTGTTGGATTTCTTGGGCGAGTTGGCGGGTACGTTCAAACAAGCTGCTGATTTCTGCCGGATTCAAATCTAAGGGAGGAATCGTCATTAACCCTCGGATTTGTAGGTGCTGACATCGATCTAGTTGTGGGAGAGCGTCTGGCAATTCGGCAAGCGAAAAGCCGTACTTATTGGGATCAAGAAGCAGTTTGACTTGGAGACAAACTTGGGGGGAGAGAGACATCTGTGCCGCGATCGCATCGCATTGCTGGGCTAACTTTAAACTATCGAGCGAGTGAATCCACTGAAATAGCTCCAGCGCTTTTTTAACTTTATTGCTTTGCAGATGCCCGATCAGATGCCAGGTAATATCGGGTAAATCTAATAGCTGGGATTGTTTGGCTGCGGCTTCTTGTACGCGACTTTCGCCAAAGTCGCGTACCCCAGCTGCATAAGCTTCCCGCATGGCATCCACCGACACCTGCTTGGTGACGGCAATTAACCTCACCGATGCAGGTATCTGTTCGCGGATTGCGGCGATGCGAGAGGCTATCTTGTCGGACTCGTGGGATCGGATCATTAGAACGTGCGCTGGTGAATCACCACTAACTGATCGTACTCCTGGGATTGACCCATGCGTCGCAGTACTCGCAGGCGGTTTTCTACCAAAAAGCGGGCATCGGCGCGCCCGATGGGTTCGCAAGTGATGCCATCACCTCGAGTTGTGACTAAAAAAAACAAGCGTTGGGCATAGAGGGTGGTGAACAATTCCTTGTTCTCGTCCACTACGCAGACCCGGAAAAGCAGGCCAAAGGTAGGATGGTTCAGGTAAGTTTCGCTCATTCAGGCTAGGCGTCGGCAAATAATAGCTTAATTCCAGCAGATAATAACTTGATTCCAGCTTCAGCTTGACAAGTCAATCGTATTTGAACGAGAGAGAAAAGTTGGGATGAGATATCTGTAGCGTTTTCCCAGGAAAATAGTATAGGGTTTTACAGAATTTTTGGTAAAAATAGGGTTTCGGGTATTGTAGGTTGGGTTGAACGATAGTCAAACCCAACCTACAATTTTGTGTTTTGAGCTTGATGAATTGCTGCAAGTTGTGCCTGAGCTTTGTGAAGGGACTCGAACCATTCTTTTTCCGGATCGCTGTCGGCTACGATACCAGCCCCCACTTGACCCCAAACGATATTGTGAGTGGGTGAGGGGGAATTATTCTGGCTCGCAAATAGCAGGGTGCGAATGAATATATTTAAGTCTATGTTACCGCCCCTATCCAGATAGCCGCAGGAACCATAGAATAAATTGCGACGCACTGGTTCTAATTCTTCGATAATTTCCATACAGCGTACTTTGGGACAGCCGGTGATGGTGCCGCCGGGAAACAGGGCGCGGATCAAGTCAACGGCATCGCAATGGGACTGCAAAGTGCCGGTAATATTACTGACAAGGTGCATGACGTGGCTGTAGCGTTCGATGATGAGCAATTCATCGACGACAACCGATCCCCAGTTGCAAACTCGCCCCAAGTCATTGCGCTCTAAGTCAACGAGCATGATATGTTCGGCTCTTTCTTTGACATTGGCTAGCAACTCTTGCGCCAGGAGGGCGTCTTGCTCTGGGGTAGCGCCCCGCGATCGCGTCCCGGCGATCGGTCTTGTCTGACAGGTGCGTCCTTGCAATTGTACCAGTCGTTCTGGAGAACAACTGATGACCGCTCCCCAAGGTGTCTGCCAATAGCTGGCAAATGGAGAAGGATTGATTTGTTGCAACGAGCGATAAATTGCCCAGCTATCGGCGGTAGTGTAGGCTTCAAACCTGGCTGAAAGATTAGCCTGAAAAATATCCCCCGCTTTAATATATTTTTTTGCTTGGCGGACGGCGTCTTCGTATTCAGTTTGGGAAGTACAGAAACGGGGCAGAGGGGCAGAGGAGAGTAGGGGCAGAGAAGAATTTACCACCAAATTTTCCCTTAGTTTCCTATTACACCGTTCCAGCTGACTTTGTAGTTTATCGAGTTGTGTTTCCTCAGTTGCAGCTAGCCACAGAATTTGCTCCCAATGGTCGAGAACGGCGAAACATTCGGGTTCGTACCAGTAAGCAATTGGGAAACGTAGGGGATCGGATTTTAATTTGGGTAGCCGTTCGATTTCCCAAGCTAAATCGTAACCCAGCCAACCTAGCCAACCGCCTGTGAAGGGGAGGTTTTGAGCAGGTGAGCAGGTGTGATTTTCTGCTGCTGTGCCTTTTTGCAGTAACTGACGCAAAAAGGGGAGAATATTGCCGATGGATGGGGTCCATAGGGCTGGCGAGCCATTTAAAATTCGGGGTGTGCCAGCACAGATGGAGTATCGAGCTAATTGCAATTGGGTAGGTATTTGTGGCTCTGCTATGCTCTCACTTGCCCAGCTGCCCACTTGCTCACCTGCTGTCTTACGAAATGCTGAAGCGGAAGGGCTTTCTAGGAGGGTTGCGATCGCACCTCGAGAGAGAAAGAGGGCGGCGAATACTTGGCTTCCGGTGCGGTTTTCCAGGGGAAGCGATCGCCAATACCAAGGTTGTAACAATTCCATTACAAACTTCCGCTGCTATTACCCCAAAGTATCCTCGCTCCCCAGAATAAAGCTAATCCGGCTAAAGTGAGCCAGTCGGCTGGGTGCAGGCGCAACTGATGCCATTGGACGCGATGAGCGTCAGGACTGGTAAAACCTCTTACTTTCATAGCACTGGCTATTTGTTCGGCTCGCAGTAATAGATTTTCTAACAATCGCTCGGCTATGAGCAACCAAACTTTTATACTCCTACGCAATCCGAGTTTGTTCCAATTAATTGCTCTCGTCCACACTGAACGCGCTAGATTTTGCACTTCTTCTAATACTAGGGGAATAAACCGCAGCGATAAGGTTAAAGTGAGGGCAATTTCGGTTACAGGCCAGTTTAACCAACGCAGGGGTCCCATTAAACTTTCGATCCCCGCAGTTATTTCTTCTGGGGCTGTAGTGAGTAGGTACAGGTTGGTGCTGTAAATTAAGGTAAACAGCAAAGTACTAACGCGAATTCCCAAATCTAACGAGCGGCGAGTAATGGTAATCGGCCCCTGTTGGAATAGGATGTAGCTGTATTGTTGGGGATTGGTAATGGGTAATAGGTAATTGGTAATTTTCCCCTGCTCACCTGCACCCCTGCTCACCTGCTCCCCTGCTTTTGACTGAGTAAAGGCTATCTCATCAGATGGAAGGCGGGGTTGATAACTAACGGCGAGTCCGTCGGGAGCGATCGCGCTTAAAATAAACACCAAAAAGCTTAACGTCAGCAACCACCCCATTTGCTGCCGCCACACTCGCAGCGGAATCGCGGCGGTTAATGTAATTAAAATCAGCAATCCCGTTAAGGCGATGCGCCAGATGGGATTTGCCAATAAGGGGGCGAACAGAAAGCTCATTAACCAAGCTAGCTTGACTCGCGGATCGAGTTTGTGCAGCCAGGTTATCGGTTGTTCCAGGTACAGCCCCAACGGCAGACTTCGCAGTAAATCCATTTTTTGGTAATTGGTAATTGCTAATTGGTAATTGGTAATGGCTAATTGCTAATTGTTTTTCCCATTAGCGATTAGCCATTAGCCATTAGCCAATTTTTACGCGGGTTGCTTTGTTTCTGCTGGCGGCTTCTGCTTCTCGCACTTTTTTGCTGCGCCAGAACAATTTTATGGGCGTTCCTTGGAATCCCAATTGTTGACGAAATTGTCGTTCTATGTATCGGCGATAGTTGTCGTTAAACCGCGTGGCATCGTTAACGAATAGAACAATCGTCGGCGGTTGGGTGCTGACTTGGGTGCCGTAGTATATTTTGCCTTGACGCCCTTGGCGGCTGGTTGGGGGAGAAAGCCAACTGATGGCTTCTTCTAAGACTTGGTTGATCGTGGCGGTGGAGACGCGGCGTTTGTGTTCTGCTGCTGCTATTTCGACTAAATCGATAATATTTTCCACCCGCTGTCCGGTGAGGGCGCTGACAAAAATCATCGGTGCCCACTCAACAAAATGCAATCGGTCTTTGACTTGTTTTTCGTATTCGTAAATCGTGTACGAATCCTTTTCTACTGCATCCCATTTATTGACGACAATAATGCAAGCCCGCCCTTCTTCTTCGATGCGTCCGGCGAGTTTTTGGTCTTGATCTGTAACGCCATCGAGGGCGTCTATAACTAACAAAACTACATCTGCGCGCCGAATCGCTTTAAACGCGCGATTAACTCCAAAAAATTCCGGGCCGTACTCGACATTTTTCTTTTTCCGAATGCCTGCTGTATCGATTAAGCGGTAGGTTTTGCCGTCCCGTTCGACGAGGGTATCAATTGCATCGCGGGTTGTTCCAGAAATGGGGCTAACGATGGCGCGATTTTCGCCGACAAAGGCATTCAACAAACTGGATTTCCCGACATTGGGGCGTCCTACAATTGCTACTTTGATTTCTTCGGTTTCCTCTATTTCTCCTACTGGGGGCAAGTACTGAATCAACTGGTCTAATATGTCACCAGTACCGCTGCCGTGAATCGCGGAAACGGGGTAGGGTTCGCCGAGTCCTAATTCCCAAAATTGGGCAGCTTGGATTAAACCTTGTTCGGGGGATTCGCATTTATTGACGGCGAGGAGGACGGGGACGCTTTGAGTCCGCAACCATTCGGCGATCGCTTCGTCTGCGGGAGTTGGACCATCCTGTCCATCTACGACAAATATAGCCGCAGTGGCTTCTGCGAGGGCTGCCATTGCCTGTTCGCGGATTAAAGGTAAAAATTCGGTATCGTCGTCGAAGACTAACCCGCCGGTATCGACGACGAGGTATTCGCGATCGCACCAATATGCGCGACGGTACGTGCGATCGCGCGTCACCCCCGGTTCATCGTGTACGATTGCATCTTGTACCCCTGCCAAGCGATTGACAAAGGTAGATTTACCCACATTCGGGCGTCCGATAATAGCGACAATAGGTAGAGACATAATTTTTTTACTGAGTCCTGAGTAATGGGTATACAGCGACTCAGGCTTGCTTGCGGTTACCTCAGTCCTGTTTGACTTCAATTATTTTAGCGACAATTGGAAGCAACCGAGGATTTTTTTATAACTTAATAGTAGCTTTCTTATTTGTTAATTGCCAGATCCAGGGTGTGCGGACGGGTTTTAAATTGTATTCTGTAGCAAGCCCAGCCATTAAACTGGGGGAAGGCTGGTATAAAAATATCTCGCTGAAGCCATTTGGAATCTTTGGAATATTTGGCTCTACAACTAACTGAAATTGCACTTTTTTTTCTAGCTGATGGCTAAGAGATAATACGTTCACAACCCAAGTGTCGCTGACTACTAAAGGTTGTTCTACCTGGTTAATAATAGTAGCGATTTCGATGTTAATGTTGTTGTACACCTTAATCCACCATACCTGGGAGCGAAGATAACTCATACAAGAAAGAAGACCGATACAGATGATTCCGACTGTTACGGCTGTCCAAACTTTTTTTTGACGTAATCCGGCAGATAAATTAGCTAATTTTGTTCCGAGTAGATACCCAACGGTTAGCTGAATTCCTAAGTAACTAGGTATGAGATAGCGAGCGTTAATTCCTCGCTGTCCTCCCCAAATTAAATCTGGTAAAGTTAAAGCGATCGCGGGGGTAAAAATTAAAGTTATGACAAATAGCCAAACCCTTTTTGAGCTGGTTTTAACCATGAAGTAAATCCCAGATCCTACTAAAATTAATAAAGCCAAGGCCATCATCCCCGCTGGAATTAAATAAACTAATGAACTTTTAACTTTTAAGTTGAAATCAAAGAAGAATAAGGTTAAACGATGAAGCCATTGAAGCGAATATTCTGCTAGGGGAAGTCTTTGAGTTCTGAAGTTACCTGCTTGAGCTTCGATTTCGGGGACTTTGGTAAGGACTAAGTACAGCCAAGGAAGGAAAAGCAAATAGCCCAATCCCGATGAAATTAAATAAGCCTTTAATCTTTTATCCCCTTGAAAGCGAGGGCTGATTGCAATATAAATTACCTGTCCGGCATGAACTAAAATAGATAGAAGAAAGGTATACAAACTCAGGATAACGCTTAAAGTATAAACCATCCAACTTGTCTGGGTTTGAAGTCGTAACGCTCGCAAGCAGGAAGCACAAGACATCAATATTGTTACCGTCCATAAACTATAGGGTCTAGCTTCTTGTCCGTACACTAGATGAAACGGAGAAACGGCTAGCAAAATTACAGTCATTGCTCCAACAATTGGGGATTGAAATAATTCCAAACACAGCCAATAAATCCCGGGAAAAATCAGTAAGCTAATCAGTACTGATAAACTCCGAATTATATAGACAGAACTCCCCATCCATTCTACCCAATATCGCGCGATCGCAAAGTAAAGTGGGCTATGTTGGGGTTCGATAGTTGCCAAACCTTCAATCGTATCTATTATAGTTTTTCCAGCTCCGGGTTTGGGATACTGGTATTTTTGTAAGTCTTCCATCCCCACGATGCGACCATCGGCAATTTGATTGATAACTTCTGCTGGTGTGTAACCAGAAAGTTGTAGCGAAGTAAAAGTTTCGTCGTTCCAGTAAGCTTTTTGATCGAGATTTATAAAACGTAAAACTATGGCGATGATTAAAAAAATTACTACCAAACAGCCTAACTGCTTTGACTGCTGAAACATAATTAATAAATGGTTTGGAGTTTAAGTTATTTAAAACTGTCTCTATTAACGCCAGTTGCTAGTTATCGGCGTTGCCAGCTTGCTAATTGCTAATTGCTAATTTATGATTTTTACCAATCGATCCATTAGCCATTAGCCATTAGCCGCTCACCAGAGAGATAACTAGCAATTTGAGTTATTATAATTTTAAATTTCCATTTAGTCAAGGATTTTTTGGTTTAAAATTATAGTGAATAAAGCATAAGCGTTTGCGGGGGAAAAGAACTATGAAAAATTCAGTCGATATTCTGATTATCGGTGTTGGACACAATGGATTAGTGGCGGCGTTGCTACTAGCGCGTCATGGACTTGACGTGCTAGTCGTGGAAGAAAAAAATGTCATCGGCGGCGCTTGTCGGACTGAAAAGCCTTTTGAAACCGCACCTAACCTCGCCACTTCGACGGGTGCTTATTTGCTGGGTTTAATGCCGCCGGAATTAATCAAAATTTTGGAAATTGACATTCCTCTGATTCGCCGCGATCCGCATTATTTCCTACCAACGACAGATGAGCGATATCTGCTGTTTGGTTCTAATCGACAATCAATGCAACAGCAGTTTATTTCGTTCTTTTCAGAAGCGGATTGGAAAGCTAACGAGGCGTTACAAAATGAACTGGAACAATTGCGAGAAGATATTGCGCCGACTTGGTTAGAATCACCGCTTTCAATTGAGGAAACGGCCCAAAAGTACGTGCGTCCGACGTTGCGGCAAATTTTTATTAATCTCTGTCGCAATTCCGTGGGTGAATATCTCAATCGCTTTGATTTTAAAAGCGATTTAGTCAAGGCAATGTACGCCGTTACCGATGGATTTTCTGGACTTTACGGCACTTGGGATACTCCCGGTACTGGCATGAATTTTCTGATTCACAATATGTGTCGCTTACCGGGTAGCGATGGCACTTGGATGATTGTAAAAGGCGGGATGGGAACGGTTACCAGTCGCCTCGCCGATGCTGCTAGAAAAGCAGGAGCAAAAATAGAAACCGGATGCGGTGTCAGTCAAATTATCGTCGAGCAAAATATCGCCAAAGGAGTTACTTTAAAATCCGGAACGGAAATTAGGGCAAAAGCGATTGTTGCGAATGCCGATCCGTTTCGGATGCGCGAATTAGTCGGAAGGGAAAATTTTCCAGCAGACTACAATACACGTCTGGATAGTTATAAAAAAGATGGCTCGACTTTTAAGGTAAATTTATGTTTAAAAGGCTTGCCAAAATTCACCTGTTTGCCACAAGATTTGGGGCATTACGGGACGACGATTCACTTGCTACCAGATGAAGCAGAGGTAATGTCTGCAATCCGCAGTAGTTTTGCCGATGTACAGGCGGGGAAGTTACCAGAATTTCCGGCAATTGAGTGGTATATTCACACTCCGGTCGATCCGTCTTTACAAGATGCAGAAGGACATCACAATTCGGCTTTATTTGTGCAATGGGTTCCCTACGAGTTGGCGGGAACGAATTGGGAGGCGGAAGAAGAACGCTATATTAAACATTTGTTGGGAATATGCGATCGCTTCGCCCCCAATACCTCACAAATCCTCCAAGAAGTCTTCGCCTTACATCCCCAAAAATTAGAGGAACACTTCGGTTTAACGCGGGGACATATCCACCACGTGGATAACTGTTTCGGTTTTGCCGATAGATTGCCTTATACTACCCCGATTCCAGGACTTTATTCTGCTAGTGCAGGTTGTCATCCAGCAGGTTCAGTTATTGGTGCTGCGGGACACAATGCAGCGATGCAGGTAATTAAAGATATGAGTTAACGGCGGGAGATGGGTAGGGAGATTCCCAGTACAATTCCTAATGCGATCGCCACTGGCAATTGTTGCGGCGACACCATAAAAAGTGCGGCAATTCCTACCAGCGATCCGCCGAAAAATCCCCACCCAACTCGCCTTTTTATCTCGCTTTTTTGTAGCGCGGGTTTTTCTTCGAGTGCTTTTAAAGTAAGATCGGCGCTATCTAGTTCTCGCAGCAGTGCCAAAATGTCTTTACCCGTTTCGCGCTCAATGCGGGAAATTGCTTCTCGATCGGCTTTAATGGGAGACACTGATAGTCTGAGCAAAGCGTCTTTCAGCGGACGAACTTCCCCCTTGCCCGATTTCGTGGCAGGATTGAGAGGGTTGGTTTGATTCTCGATTGAGTCGTTGTTGTTCATTGTCAGTTGCGGAATTCCTTTTTCAACGCCTATAGAAAGGTGGTGGTGGTATGACAGATGTAGTAACATCCTTAAAATCAGTTCAATTTGTAGTCGATGCTAAGGTGAAACGGACAGGTGCTTTGTTGAGTATAGCGGTTTGGGAAGCGTTGCTAGATGGGATTGAAAATCAACAAGATGCAGCAATTATTCAACAAGCGATCGCAAAGTTGAAAGCTGCGGGAGAGCGAAGAGAAAAAGCTGGATGGTTGGTATGGGAAGGGGTGAAAGATGACTGGGATAAAGACTGACAGCGTCCGCCATATGATTATGAAGATTGGACAGATTTGTTGACAGAGGTAGAGTAAGGTTAATTTATTCCACTACCACTACCTGTAGGAAAATTAATGGATCGCTTCATTTCAGCCTTGGGATTATTATGTTTCTTAGGAATATCCTACGCTTTTTCCGTCAATCGCAAAGCGGTGCGCTGGCAACCCGTGCTGTGGGGAGTTGCCTTGCAGATCGTTTTGGCACTTTTGATTCTGCGAACAGCGTTTGGATACGCCATCTTTAAGTTTTTGGGCGATGTGGTAAGTCAGTTTCTCAACTTCTCCGACGCGGGAGCAAAGTTTGTATTTGGGGATAATTTTGAAGAACACTTTCTCGCTTTTAAAGTTCTGCCCACGATTATCTTTTTCTCTTCTTTTATTACCATTCTATACCACTATGGTATTTTACAGCGAGTCGTGGAGTGGGTGGCGTGGTTGATGATGAAAACGATGAAAACATCGGGGGCAGAATCGCTTTCTTGTGCGGCTAATATTTTTGTCGGACAAACCGAAGCGCCGCTGCTAATTAAACCCTACGTTCCCACAATGACGCAATCGGAATTGCACGCAGTCATGACGGGAGGATTTGCCACAATTGCCGGTGGAGTGATGGCGGCTTATATTTCTTTTGGCATATCGCCAACGCACTTAATTGCTGCTTCGGTGATGTCTGCCCCCGCTGCTTTGGCAATCTCGAAATTGCTGTATCCAGAAACAGAATCATCCGATACCGCCGGGACGGTAAAATTAAAAGTTGAGCGGATTTATGATAACGGAATCGATGCCGCCGCCGCCGGAGCAAGCGATGGCATGAAATTAGTATTGAATGTGGCAGCAATGCTGATTGCGTTTTTAGGATTGCTGGCGATGTTTAATGCCTTCCTCGGTTGGATTGGGACGCAAATTGGTTTACCCCAGTTGTCGTTAGAGGGGATTTTTTCGGTTATACTCGCCCCCGTTGCTTGGTTGATGGGCGTACCTTGGTCTGAGTGCGGGCAAGTGGGGATATTGTTGGGAAAAAAGACAATTTTGAACGAATTTATTGCCTATCTGGATTTGAAAAAATTAATTGAAACCAAGGCAATTTCAGAACGAACAATTATTATTGCAACCTACGCTTTGTGCGGTTTTTCTAATATTGGTTCGATTGGAATTCAACTCGGCGGGATTGGCGCGATCGCACCAAGTCGCCAAAAAGACTTAGCCCGTCTCGGTGTACGGGCGATGATCGCCGGATCCCTGGCGTGTTTCATGACAGCTGCGATCGCCGGAATGCTGCTATAACCAAAAACAGGGCGCTAGTAGGTATTAACCATGCAGAAGTACATCCCACTCGTCGCACGAGCTTTTCTAACCGCGATTTTCCTCTATTCCGCCTTTGGCAAAATTACCGGCTTTAGCGGTACGCAAAAGTATATGGCTGCCGGTGGCATCCCAGCTGGGTTAACTGGCATATTGCTAGTGGGTGCGATTGTTTGCGAACTGTTTGGCGGATTCTCGGTATTGCTGGGTTACAAAGCGCGTTGGGGTGCGATCGCTCTGATTATCTTCTTAATTCCAGCCACCCTGATCTTCCATACCAATTTTGCCGAACGAATGCAAGTAATTCAGTTCATGAAAAACTTAGGGCTTTTGGGTGGATTGCTGATGGTGTATTCTTTTGGTTCAGGGCCACTCAGTTTGGATAAACAACAGTAATTGAGCAGGTGTGCAGGTGGGCAGGTGGGATCTTGAGCAGGAATAGTGAGAGAAACTCGCTCAAAGATTATCGTTCTAACAAGCTTGAGCAAGTTAAATATAGCGGATTGCAGCCGTATAAGGTACGGCTGAGTTTGTGTAGCGGCACCCTTAAGGGTGCCGCTACACAAAGTCAGCCGAAAAGCTGTACCTAACTCGCTTGCAATCCGCTGTATAGAACAGCGAGCTTCCACCTGCTCACGCGCTCACCTGCTCACCTGCTCACCTGCTCACGCGCTCACCCGCTCACCCGCTCACCTGCCTCCATGCCCAATTACCCATTACCAATTCCCGATATGTTTGCCGATTTTCTGCCATCCGCAGTTGCTGAAATAACCGAAACCGCCGCGATCGCACTTGCCCAAAAAATAGAACGGGAAGCGATCTCAACACCCCTGACTCCCGAACCGATTTACACAACTTTCGTGCGTCAAGGATTCGGCGGTACGCCGATTTTATTACTCCACGGTTTCGATAGTTCCGTAATAGAATTCCGTCGCATTCTTCCCTTACTCGCTGCCGAAAATGAAACTTGGGCAGTCGATTTGTTAGGGTTTGGTTTTACCGACAGATTGGCAGGAATACCCTTTAGTCCAGATGCGATTAAAACCCATCTTTATTACTTCTGGAAAACCCTGATTTCCCAACCGATAATTTTAGTTGGCGTTTCTATGGGAGGCGCGGCGGCGATTGATTTTACCCTGACATATCCACAAGTGGTGCAAAAATTGGTACTGATTGACAGTGCGGGATTGGTAAGTCCCCCAGCAATTGGGAAATTCATGTTTCCGCCGTTAGATTACTTAGCAGCGGAGTTTTTGCGGAATCTTGGCGTGCGCGATCGCATTACTCGCGATGCGTATAAAAACTTAAGCCTCGCCACTACAGATGCAGTAAGATGTACCTCTTTACACTTGGGTATGCCCGGTTGGCGTCAAGCGTTGATTGCCTTTACCAAAAGTGGCGGTTACGGTTCGTTTAAAGATAAACTAACCGAGATTAAACAGCCAACGCTGATTCTATGGGGAAATGCGGATAAGATTCTGGGGACTGGGGATGCAGAGAAGTTTAAAAATGCGATCGCCCACAGTCAGCTAATTTGGATCTCTGATTCCGGACACGTCCCTCACCTAGAACAACCCCAAATCGCCGCCCGATGCATTTTAGACTTCCGTATTTAGCGCAAGGCAGGTTATGGTAGAAAAAAGCAGTCAAGCCGATTCAAACTGAGTTTCCCAGCAGAGACTGTCAAAGTCTCTGCCCTGGTGCTTTACCAGGGTGCAAGCTTTTTCAATATTTTTAGCAAGCGAACGCAGAATATAAACCCCTATCTCAGAGAAATTACTGAGAGGGTGATAATAAACTAAGCCATATTGGGTACATTTGCTGTAGCAAGTGCCAGTCGAATCGGCAAGCACTGTCCTTTGCCGTCAAGGTTTTATCCTGATAGAGAAGCGAGGCAGTTATGAATACAGTATTGGTAGTAGAAGACTCTCATGCCCAACGGGAATGCATTTCAAACCAGTTGGAATGGAGTGGATTGCATGTTATCCAAGCAAGCGATGGCATCGAAGCTTTAGAAAAAATTCAGGCGAATAATCCCGATTTAGTGCTATTGGATATCGTCATGCCTCGGATGGATGGCTACGGCGTTTGTCGCCTGATTAAAGCCAACCCCGACACCCGGAATATTCCCGTAGTATTTTTAACCGCAAAAATCCAAGATATAGATTTTACTTGGGGTCTGAAAAATGCCGAAGCCTATCTGGGAAAACCTTGGCACCCGAAAGAACTAGTTAACACGATTAAACGCTTGATCCTCAACCATAAAAAACTGCGTGCCAGTGGATCTGCCGATGCTTGGGTGAAATACGGCATTTTGCTTTTACACACGATCGAACTCTACGAATGCCGTGCCGATGCTTGGACGAAATATGGTTTACTAATTACTCGATTTTACAACAACGCCCTGGCAGCTTTTGCACAAGCGTTGCTGATCAATCCCAATCATGCAGCCGCAGTAAAATATCGGGATAATGTTAAGAAAAAATGGGATATTTTGTTAGAAAAACTAGAGCAAATAAAACCTTGCCGAGTTTGTCGATATTATCACGGCAAAGAGGGAATAAATTGTGCGGTACATCCTTTTGGGCGTCCTGAAGAACTCTGTCGCGATTGGGAATTTGAGTGAAATGGCTAATTGCTAATTGCTAATGGCTAATTGGTAATTGGTAAGCGACTATCCTAGAAACTGGGTTTCTTTGCGGGTGTAAGAAACCCGGTTTGGGCCACCCATAATTAAAACTCAGAGCGTCAGGAGCGTCCTTAGCCTCCCCGCGTCAGTCCTAACTATGGGTATTCAAGCGGACATGATATGAAGCGTTAGGTTTTTTGCGGTTTAGTGGGTTCCGTTGCCTTACCTTTTTCAGGAGGAACCGGAGAATCGCCGTTTTCTTCCACCGTACCCGCAGAAATTTCAGGAGATTTTAAAGCCTCATCTAAAATGGTACGAGCTTGCTCTGCTTTAGATCTGGCTTCTTGGTAACGGAGATTCATTTGAGCAAAGTTTTTGAGAACTTTAAAACCTTCCTTGAGACTCGATATTTCCTCCTCGCTCACAGAGTTATCTGAAAATAAAATATCAACTTGAGCGCGAACTTTCAGCGCTTCGGCGCGTGTCTCTTGCACCTTAAGTTTTAATGAGGCAAGATTGCTGAGAATTTGGATAGCGCCGGTAACAGCATCTTCATCGCTAGCAGTCCCATCGGGTTCGAGATCTTTAACTTCAATAAAATCTTGAGGACCAAAACCTTCATCGAGTTCCGTAGGGAGTTTACCAGCATCTATCAGTTCCATCAGCTGATCCATCGCCTTCTCGCGTGCTTTAGCTGAATCTTTTCCTGAAACGGTCAGAACGACTTCTGGACTTTGAGGGAGGGTGTATCGAACCATATCTTATCTCCGCATAAATTGTTTTAACTGGTTATGTCTTCAGCGGGTTAACTAAGTCTAGAGGTTTATTCTAAGTTTGTAGTAAGGACTTTAGTCCTTAAAGAGAGGAATGAAGTCCTTACTACGAACCTCCAGCACTATAACTAAAAACCCTTACCATACTATGACGGAATTCACTAGCGATTCGCTGACTATTAGCATAAGTTTATTTTTAGTCTCAGCTTTGGCAATTGGGATCAGCGGTACGATGATGATTGCGATTGCAGAGCGCCTAGCCAAGCAAACCGGACTCGGCGAAGCACTCATGGGTGCTGTATTTTTGGGACTTAGCACCTCTTTACCTGGAATTGTCACCTCAGTCACCGCCGCCTTTGGCGGCTATCCAGCGCTGTCCATCAGCAACGCTCTGGGTGATATCGCCGCCCAAACAGCATTTTTAGGAATTGCCGATATTACTTACCTTGAGTTTAATTTAGAATACGCTGCCGCCTCGGCTGCAACTTTAACCCAAGGAACTTTGCTCATAGTTTTATTAGCAATTCCTTTATTAACTATAGCAAATCCTGCGTTCACTGTGTGGGGAATTCATCCCGCTTCAATTGCACTGATAGCCGCCTATATTTTTGGATTGCGTTTGGTAGCATCCGCTCAAAACCGCCCGATGTGGACACCGCAGCAACCGGAAAATTTACCCATCAAAAAACCCGATGCAGCAGAATCAGAACCAGATGGATTAATCGGGTTATGGTTGCGGTTTTTCTTACTAGCTGGCGTTCTGGCTATTGCCGGATATGGTTTAGAACAAACAGGTGTAAGCATTGCCGATTCTACCAATCTTTCTGAAAATGTTGTGGGAAGTTTATTCACCGCCATATCAACTTCCCTCCCCGAATTAGTAACAGCACTTGTAGCCGTGCGTCGAGGGGCGCTGACCCTAGCCGTGAGTAATGTTTTAGGCGGCAATAGTTTCGATGTATTGTTCTTAGCCTTTTCCGATTTAGCGTACCGCAACGGCTCAATTTATCAAGCTTTAACCGAGCATGAAATATTCATCCTGGCTTTAACTATCTTAATTACTGGGATTCTCGTCTTAGGTTTGTTGCGCCGAGAAAAGCACGGCATCGGCAATATTGGTTTCGAGAGCTTTTTAGTCTTGTTGCTGTATGTAGGTGGGTTTTTGCTCGTGTCGTTTTCTTAATTGGGTAATGGGTAATGGGTAATTGGTAATGGGTAATAGTTGTCAATCAATTGTCAATTTTGTAGGGGCGGGTTTTACCTACCTTATCAGATACCCACAAATAACCTCTATAAACCCGCCCCGCCCTTATGCGCGCCAGAAACCCGGTTTTTCTAAAAAACCGGATTTCTAGATCCTGCAAGTTTTGCTCTCTTCTGGAATCTTTTCTAGTAATTCCTCAATTGCTTCAAGATGTCCCACGATGTGAGGAATCGCGCCATATTGAAAAAAGTCAAATATATCTGGAAGTTCCTCTGCTCTTTTCTCTCCTGTCGCCACGTTTATCAGTTGAGATGAAATATTTTCCAGATCTAAACTGATTTCTTCTAGATTGAAAATCAACCGTTCTATTTGATTTTTACCTATTTGTGATTCTAACCGAGCTTGATGCTGTTTTAAAACGTTAATTGCTTCTCGGAGTGAATAGGATTTATTATTCATGATTATCACCTCTTTAGTTTATTGAAATAATGTTGGTGTAGACTCTCCCATGATTTCCGATGCTTTGTTTAAGGCTTCTATTACAGCATCTATCTCTTCAGCAGTAAAGGCATCTTCAAGTATTTTCCGTAATTGAGCTTCGGAAAGTTTTTCGGCTTGGATTTGCTTGATAAAGTTTTTAATTTCTCCCCACCAATGAGAACGGTCTTGATCTGGGTCGTCCTGATGGTCAAGAGGTTTACCAGCAACAGGCTCACCTAGTATTCTAGCTAAATGGATAACGATCTGTTGAAAAAGACCCTTAACTTTTTTCTTAACCCGTTGAGCCAGAATAAAAACAGTGGTGGAAACTTGGATATCTTTGGCTAAGCGATCGCATTTTTTAATCAATCGCTCAATCGATGTATTTGAGTCTGTCTGAACAGTGAAAAAATATGGCATTTTATTTTAATCTCCTGATGTTTCCAGTAATTCTTGTAACAAATTGCGTTCTTCGATAGGAAGTTCCAGCAAAACCCGTTTATCGCCTTTCGTTTCCTTATAGCGAACCGCAGCATTGAGCAGACGCAGAGGGATGACAAATTCAGATACATTGCCTACCAATTCCCGCCACACTTCCAGCCAGGTTTGTGCTGCTTTGTCGCTCACCATTTCTGACATCAATGCAGAAATGCTCTCCCTTTTTACAAGTCCTTGACCTAATACTGAAACAGCTTGGTATTTGTTGTAAATTTCTATCAGACTTGCAATGCGGTTCTTCCACATCGCTGCATCGTGGGTGCTGTTGAACAAATTGCGGATAATTAATTTACTGGGATATGGATAAGGTTTTTCCCCATCAGCAAGGCGGTTGAATGCGTTGTCTAATGTGGTAATGCATTCATCCCAACGATTTAATGCCAGTAATGAAATTGCGCGGTTGAAGAAAACATACGAAGATTCTTCGCCAAGTGCGATCGCTTTGTCGTAGGATGCTAATGCTTCCTCTTTGTGGTTGAGGTTTAATAGCACTAAGCCTCGGTTTTTCCAAGCAATTGCATCATTGGGGTCAAGTGCGATCGCTTTGTCTAAAGATTCTAATGCTTCCTCATTTCGGTTGAGGTCGTTTAGCACATTGCCTAGGTTGATCCGAGGAATGGCATCATTGGGGTCAAGTGCGATCGCTTTGTCGTAGGATTCTAATGCTTCCTCTTTTCGGTTGAGGTTTAATAGCACATTGCCTAGGTTGCACCAAGCATAGGCATAATTGGAGCCAAGCGCGATCGCTTTGCTGCATGATTCTAATGCTTCTTCGTAGCGTTTAAGCTCGTATAAACAACGCCCATGCTTTAACCAATCCTCTGCGTGACCGCGACGTACCACTAATTTTTCTGCTAGTTGCAGAGCATTAATATAATCTTTCTTTTCAATGCAATTTGTATATTCCTGCAAGTACGCCCTCACGCGAGGGTCTTCATCATCTTTCTCAATTTCCTGAAGCGCATAAGATATATACTCTCGCTCCAATACAGCATCAGATGGAATGGGTTTTAAGCGTTGCTGATACTTAGAGTAATTTTCTTCGCGGGTAACGTCAAATTCAGCCATGCCTAATCCCAAAAGCTGTTGCAACTCTGTCCGCGAATACCAAACCCGCAAAAAATCCACAAATAAACGTATTGGTTCGCCCCGCTGTTTCTTCACCTCAAAACAAAAACGCATCAACGGTTCCCGCAATTCGTAAAAAGACTCCCGTCCAATGCTTTCAGAACTCACATATCCTTTGTCCCGCAAATCTTTGAGTTGGCTAGATGCAGTTTGGTGAGTGATAAAACAGCGTTGGGCAATTTCCTTAACCGTAACAGCATGGCGACGGTCAGATAAAAACTCTATCACCTTCCGCTGCTGCTGGGAAAGCCATGACATCCGCGCTTGATAGTAAGGGGTCAAATCATCGAGCATTTTCATAAACGGTTCCACCAGTTCGTCTAAAGACTTGCGAGTGAGAAACTGGGAGAATATTACATAAACGCGGGGATTACCACCCGCCAAATAATGGATTGCTTTGATGCGATCGCGTCCTGTCGGCGTTCGGATAAAATCTTCTAGTTCCCTATCTTCCTCTAATGCAGCAATATGCGCCAATAAATCTATCGCTTCATCTAAATTGAGATCTTCTAATTCATGAATCTCAAAAAATCCATAAAACGGATAATTTTTCACGCCGATGGCATCAAACAAACATTGTGCCGTTGCCAGAATCGTCAAAAATGAATAACTTTCAATATAGTCCCGGAATTTCTTTTGTCCGCTTTTACCCAACCCGTTGAATAAATCATCTAGATTTTCCATCAACAGCAGCAGCGTGCGTTTACCCACAAACTCCCTGAGCAATTCTGCTGCCTTTTCTTCTGCCTCATCCTGCGGCAATTGATAAATTGCTTCGACTTGCGGCGCTAACTTTTCCTGATATTCTGCTGTATATTCTGCTTGCAGCGAGCGAAATATCCGCAGCAGCAAATCTAAAAACGAACTAACGCCCCATTCCTCTTCTCTTAGCCATCCAATGAGTAATTTATCTTGCAAATCATCCATCTTAGCGATGCGGTGATAAATTAGTGCGATTAAATGGGTTTTCCCCATTCCCCGCATCCCCACCAACAGGTGAAAATGTTTCTTCTGTGTCACCGCACTTTCACGAATTGCCGCAACCAAATCATCTGCCAGTTTGTGACGCTGGACAAAAATCGCCTCCAGGGTTTCTGGTGTCATTAAACTAGGCGTAAAGCGAGAAAGGAAAGCATTTTTCATCGTGTCAACCCTGAAATAAACAAAAACAGCAACACCGTTGATTGTAGGGGCACGGCATTCTACATTCTTGGCGGGCAAGCGAGGGTTGATGATGCCGTGCCCCTACAACCCGCGATGCCGCACGGATCGCCCTTGCACGGCATTCTACATTCTTGGCGGGCAAGCGAGGGTTGATGATGCCGTGCCCCTACAACCCGCGATGCCGCACGGATCGCCCTTGCACGGCATTCTACATTCTCGGCGGGCAAGCGAGGATTGATGATGCCGTGCCCCTACACCCCTTCGATGCCCTAAACCAAGATACGTCATTCTTAACTGACTTTATTTAAAAATACGACATTTTTATTTTATATTCTGATGAGGTCGTGTTATGCTTCGCATATAAGAATTAGAGCGCCCCTAGCTGCTACTAGAGACGCTCTCAATGTTGAGGTAAGTGGCTGCAACCACTAAACTCTGCATTTTTGCTTTAATTTGTTCATTCGATGGTCTTTACAGACCAAGGATTTGCTATGTCCAATTATAACACGCCCAAACACGCGGAGATGATTTTGGCAGGATTGGGAGTGGCTGAGGTTTTGGCGACTTTCTATACTATTTATCCACCTGTTGCGATCGCTCTAACTCCATTAGGGATTTACTGTCTGCTGATCGTTTATTGGGATGATATGAAGCGCAAGGATAATGGTAAGCCTAACGCCTAAAGGCGCGGAGCGCAAGCGGGCAGACAAAAAAAGCCTGCCGACCCAGGCTTTTTTGATTGGGCAAACGAGACGCCCACCCCACAAGACAAAAGCTGAATTTGTCTTGTGGGATGGGCATCTTGCCTGTCTCACAAATCTCAAATTTTTACTCAGACAACACAGCTGAGGTAGGATTTGAGTCTCACAACAAGACTTTCTATGTTCCCTACTACATCTGCGCCACCAATTTCATCTCTCTCTCAACAACTGTTGGCGTTTCCACCAGCAGTTTGCACAACTCGTCCAACTCATCCGTTCTCGCATCAATTACTAGATTTGCTCGTTCTTCCAGCTTCTCGAGATTCTCAGGACTTGGATCGTCTATATCATCATTCCCCTTAGTCAGTCTTGGTTGGAAGCGATAATACTGTTTCGGGTCGCCCTCTGCATCCGGCAGGAGTTGGTCTAATTGAGAACCAACTGCTTCACTTTGACCGTCCATAACAATATTAATAATCGGTTGTATCCATTGAGCTTGTCCCCAGCGTTTCACCCGCTGAAATTCATATTCGCGGGTCAGCGAACCCGTACCGATTGAGACAACAAGAATTTCATCAAGAGCCAGTTTTTTGTCTGGTTGCCTCAGTTGTCTTGCTTTTTTCTTAGAAGCAATTATCGCTTCCATAATTGCCAGGGAAGTTGGATTGTTGGCAAAAACTCCACCATCAATTAATGAATAGAAGCCGTTTGGTTTATTGTCGGTGGGAACCAGGACTGGTTCAAAATAAGTCGGGGCTGCAGAAGTTGCCATAGCAGCTTCTACCATTGTAATACTTTGGCATACTCGGTGGAAGTCCAAACCGCTTGTCTTTTCTGCCTCCTTATTACTGGTGAAGTAAACAGGAATCCGCAGTTCAGTTTCATAGCTGGTAATGAAAACTTCCGCCAGTGCGTCTTGAATTCGAGTTTCCTTGCCCAAATATTCTGCTAAAACTTCTTCCCTGCCATTTGAAGCAAATTTTGGTTTAAGAAATAGTTCCCTTAATTTCTCGTGCCTGTCTATCCAGTCCTGGTGGAAAATGCGTTTTCCCTCTTCCCGATACAGGTCGATTAATTCTTTAGCTTTGTAATGGGGTATTTGCGGATTATCTGGATGGGGTTTAGTCAGACCTAATGCCAAGATACCGCCGGTTGAAGTGCCAGCAATCATATCAAACAATTGACAGATCGGCTTGTTTGTCCGCCGTTCAATTTCGGCTATAATCATTGCCGGTATAATCCCTCTGATGCCGCCACCGTCGATTGACAATATTTTATATTTAAAAGTCATATTACTCTCCTTCGTCTAGCACAAAAACTAAATAATTGTTACCTTGATTTCTAGAATCACTTCTAAATTTATATTCCCCTGGTTCGATTTACTTTCCGGACTTTTTTCACTAATAATGAAAATCGTTGCAATTTTTAATAAATCTTATTTCACTAGCTTTCCTTAATTGAGAAAACTCCAGCTTATTTGCCAGAGAAATACCTTCATCTATATTTTGGAAATTTTGCCAGACTCTGACAGTACCCTCACGGGGTACTTTTGCTTGGCTTTAATACTACAACTTATCTAAAAAGTCAAGATTTTTAAATTAAACTATAAGACTCTAAAGCTTTCTATACATTTAGTGGCAACCAGTCCCCCATCGCCACGCCCCAGGAGAGAAGAAACTGTCTTCCTTGTCCCCCTTCCCAGTGCGCTAGATTCATAAATTTTATGAACATTCTGTATCTTAAAACACAATTTGCTTGCCAATTTGAGCTTGGCGTGTTATATTAAAAAAATAGAAGCATAATTATACACCAACTGATCCCAATTTGAAGTCCATGATGAACAAAAATCGTCGCGAAGACCTAAAAAGAACAGCCGAAACACATCGTGCCAACATCCAGAAAAGGCTGCAACATCGCTTGGAAGTCGCCAGAGCCAACGGTGACCAAGAGTTAATCCGGCAACTGGAAGCGGAAATGCAGCAACTGTAGTGCAGCAAAGCGCTGAAAAATGGCATTTTAGGGAGAAAAGAAGGAGGGGCAGGCTAGGAATGCCCCTCCTTTGACTTAGAAACCCGGTTGTTTCAAAAAACCGGGTTTCTTTAACAAGCGATCGCTTGAAGAGGACGCGGGGACGCTAAGGACAAGGGGACGCGGGGAAATCCCAAGCTATCAAGTTATATCACCGATGGCGCTGCAAATGGGAGGCGGATAACCTAGAAATAGGGAGTTTTTTCGCGCTCAAAAGCCATTTTTTTTGTCAATGAATTTCTATGGATTTCCCAGATCAGTTTAAGGCAAAGTCGCTAGCTTTGTTGTAGTAGCTATACTGGTGGCTCTACAAATGTAAGCCACAACTTGACTAGCGAGTGAGAAAACCGTCATGACAGTTGAATTGATAGCCTGGATAGCCGATGCCTGGGGTGCATTGCAAAAGAATATTGACTGGATGGCTTGGAACCTGTTTTTAGCCTTATTGCCGTTGGCGTTGAGTGTGTGGCTATTTGGCAGACCGCGATCGCGCAAAGCATTATGGTGGATCGGACTATTTCTATTCGCCACCTTTTTGCCAAAATCCCCCTTGGTTTTGACCCACATAGCGCGCTTCATCATCGAGAACCGCACGAATTATATCGTTTGGGCAATTACGCTGGTTTTAATCGCGTTGGATGTGTGGTTGATGCGTAGTCCGCAAACCCGATCTTGGTTTTGGTGGCTGGGATTCCTCGTTTTTATCGCATTTTTGCCCAATGCGCCGTATGTTCTGACCGATATCATTCACCTAGTTGAAGATATTCGCCAGGGCTACTCGATGTGGACGATTACCTTAGCGCTTGTTCCCCAGTATTTGGTCTTTATGATCGGTGGGTTTGAAGCCTACGTTCTGTCTTTAATTAACCTGGGCGAATATTTGAAACGGCAAGGTTTGGGTAAATTCGTCCTTTGGGTAGAGTTAACATTGCACGCATTGAGTGCGATTGGGATTTATTTAGGGCGATTTTTGCGGTTCAACAGTTGGGACATCGTGACGCAACTCGATACTTTAGCCAACAGCGTCATAGACGATCTCGTCGCCAAACGCCCAATTTTAGTGATGTGGGTTACCTTCGCGGTGATTGCGGGATTGTACTGGATTATGAAACAGGTGAGTTTGGGAATAATCTTGCGGAGAAAACAAGCGATCTCTACCCATCCACTCGCTTCACAAAGCGACACCTCCACCGTTCTGTAACCCCATCACCAACCACATCCGCGCCAAATTAATCCTATCGAAAGATGGCACAAGCTTTAGGCTTCGCTGAAATTAACCTAGATAGGTTATGGGTAATAGGTCATTTGTCATGACTTATTACCTATTACCCGCTTGTGTTGATGGGAGGTTGGGAATATGGCGCTATTATCTACCGATGAACTCAAAACTTTAATCCAAACGGTTCAAAGACCTTGCATTTCACTTTATATGCCCATGCAAAAGGCAGGACCAGAAATTAGACAAAACCCGATTCGGTTTAAAAATATCGTCCGCGAGGCAGAAGAACGTTTAAAGGAAATGGGTTTAGACGACGAGGAGACAATGGAATGGTTTAAGCAAGTTCATCAACTCGATACGGGGAATTTTTGGGAAAATCAAGATTTGGGACTGGCAATTTATATTTCTCCAGAAATCTTTCGCTACTACAGCCTTCCCTACGAATTTCAAGAATTGGTAGTCGTCAATAATCATTTCCACATTAAGCCACTTCTGCATCTGCTCAATAATGACGGACTGTTTTACATCTTGGCTCTCAGTCAAAATAATATCAGGTTCTTTGAAGCAACGCGCTACAGCATCAACGAAGTAGAACTGCAAAACGTGCCTAAAAGCTTAGAAGAAGCGCTGCAATACGACGAAACTGCAAAAGAAGGTCAACAGCGGATTGCCACATCAAAAGGTGGTACTGGGAATTCTTTCGTACAACCGGGCAGTTTTCACGGTCAAGGAAGTCCAGATCGAGATAGGCATCAAGACGACATTCTGCAATTCTTTCACATGGTTGATGCCGCTTTGTTCGACGAGAAACTGAGGAATAAGAAAGCGCCCTTAGTGTTAGCAGGCGTTGAGTATCTGTTCCCAATTTACAGAGAAGCTAATACTTATCAGCATTTAGTGGAAGAAGGCATTACAGGCAATCCAGAAAACTTGAAGCCGGAAGAATTGCACGCGCAAGCTTTACCGATTGTAGATCCGATATTGCAGCAGTCAGAAGAACTGGCGCTCGCTCAATACCAAGAATTAGCCGGAGCGGGTACTGGCAAAACTTCTCACGATATCAAAGACGTTATTTCCAGTGCCTATTACCAACGGGTTGATTCGTTATTTGTACCAGTCGGACAGCAACAGTGGGGACACTTTGACCCGGAAACAATGAGTGTAGATTTACACGCGGAACCCGCAGCAGATGATGAGGATTTGTTGAATTTTGCTGCGGTTTATACAATCGTAAATGGCGGCACTGTTTACGCAGTAGAGCCAGAAAAAGTGCCAGATGAAGCACCAGTAGCGGCGATTTATCGTTATTAGGTAACGAATTGCTAATTGCTAATTGCTAATTGCTAATTGCTAATTGCTAATTGCTCATGGGAAGATTTTATGGATATACCAGCGATTAGCTATTAGCTAGTTGCTAAAATAGCTAATCTAGGAATTACGCAAAAAAACAAAGGGCGAGCCGAAAAATCGTGGGTGTCGCTCGGCGAAATTGACGCAGAAACAGGGTTTTTTGCCCCGGGTGCGTAAGTTGTGTAATCGCTAATTGCTAATTGGTCATAGGAATATTTTTACGGATATACCAGCCATTAGCCATTAGCAATTAGCCATTAGCAGCAATCTAAAATCACAAATCAAGCTGACGCCGAGATGCTTCTAAAATGATGCGATGTTCGGCGCGAGCGATCGCACTATATGTAGACTCAACCGCATCCAAACTGACAGAAATTGATTCAATTCCCCAGCGGACGAGGTGTTCGATTAAATCTGGATACTGTGCGGGTGCTTGACCGCAAATTGATGTGGGAATCCCTTGCTGTTTGGCAGTTTGGATCAGTTGTTGCACCGCGCGCATCACTGCCGGATGCCGCGAGTCAAACGCCGCTGCCATCTGACTTTGGTCGCGGTCAACTCCTAATAATAGTTGGGTTAAATCGTTAGTGCCGATGGAAATACCCTGGACGCCTGCCTTAACGTAATCTGGTAACAACAGCAGCACAGAAGGCACTTCCGCCATAATCCACAATTCAAATTGGGCATATTGAGTTAACCCTGCTTGCTCAACTTGACGGCGGCAAAAAGAAAACTCTTCCACCGTGCGAACAAAAGGCAAAATCAAGCGAACATTGGTATATCCGGCACGATAAACTGCAGCCATTGCAGTTAGTTCTAGCTGGAAAATCTCTGGATAAACTAGATAGCTGAACGTTCCCCGCACCCCCAACATCGGGTTGCTGGTTGCGGGAAATGAGGGGCTACCTTCTAAAGATTGAAATTCGTGCGCTCGCAAATCCAGGGAGCGATAAAATACCGGACGCGGCGCAAAAGCACTGGCAAATCTACTAATATGCTCGGTTAACCGTTCAACTAGCTGTTGCGATCGCCCCTGCTCAACCCACAAACTGGGATGTTGTCCCTCCAAAATTTCCAGCATCATCACTTCACTTCGCAATAACCCCACCCCATCTACCGGCAGCGCTTTTGCGTTCTCAATCGCACCCGATTGACTTAAATTGACTAACAGCCTAGTAGCAAGGGGAGTAAAAGATTGCAGAGTTTGGGGTACGGAATTGGGATAAAATTCTTGCCGATGACCCTCACCAGACTCAAGGCGATAAATCTCACCGCGATCGCCGTCTACCATAACAAAATCGCCCGTTTTAATCATCTTAGTTGCACCTCTGACACCTACCACGGCTGGAATGCCTAATTCGCGAGCAATAATAGCAATGTGGCTAGTCATGCCCCCCTGTTCGGCAACTACACCCGCAGCGCGTTGCAACAAAGGTAACCAATCGGGAGTAATGCTAGGAGCAACTAAAATCCTTCCTGGTGGCAATTGCTCTGGATGGTCAATCTTACCAGCGAGTAAAAGTGCTTTCGCCATCGCCCGCCCCGAAGACGCCCCCAAACCCCGAATCGTGGCATTTCCTGACGCGGTGACAAGGGAGAGCGGCGATGGGGTGACTTGGATGGAAAAACTCCCCGCGTCCCCGTGTCCCCGTCTCCCCGTGTCCTCTTGAGAGGGATTGGGGGATATAGCCCCATCTGGCGGACGGGGATACGCTTGGGTGAGATACAATTGCGCTTCCAAACCCGGTTCTAAGAGCGCTAGCGTCCACTCCAGGATTAAAGTCGGACTGAGATCCGCTCTCAGGCGGTGGGTCAACTCAATCAGTTCCGTGAGATATTTTTCTTCTAGAGCGTATTGTTTTTGTTGTTCCTCGCTCAGCAAATAAGTTTGTAGGTAGTTGTCAGCGATTGATTGTTGTTTGCTAACTTTAGGGGCATAGCTAGAGGGGGACTCCTGGACCCCTGGTAATTCGCTCACATCCTGTCCTTCTGACAAACGATAGGCGATGGTTTTGCTACCCAGGTGTTGGCGAGCGATCGCGCCGCTATCTGGCTGCACTTGGTAGTAATCTGGAAACACTTCTCCCCGCACCAGCGCCATCCCCAGTCCCCAGGTTGCTTGAATTTCCCAAACCTCTTTTGTCGCTAAAACGCGCCCAGAAGCCAGAGCATCGTGGATTGGTTGTACTAAAATACCCACGTGAATCTGTTGCAGTTTGATCCGGGCACGCTGCCAATACAGCAAGCTTCTGGCTCTAAATAACTCTGCCCACACCCGCTTGACGCCAAAAGCGATCGCCTCCCTCGTACAAGCGCAAACATGACTTTCCAGCAGTCCGGAAATCTTTCCGGTACTGCCAAACGCCAAATGGGACGGCAGCGCCAGCGTCGGTCGCAAAATCAATCCCTGCGCCTGCAACTTTTTACTCGCCGCTAACAGCGTTGATTCCCAAGTTTCAGGCAGCGCCGCCGCCATCATTTCGCGACGAATGCGCTGCGCCACCTGCTGGAGTTGGTAAGGATTGTCAACATCCACGTACAGCGAAGAAGAAGGCAAGTCGGCAAACAGGGGATCTAACCATTCAATCGTCTCCAAAAACTGGCGCAGAACAGGACTAGGAATTACAAAACCGCCAATAACAGGATATCGCTTCTGCCGCAACTGGCTTAAGTAAAAGGCTTTTTCCCCCACCTGGAGGCGATTTGAAGGTTGAATCCGATCGAGCCAAAGCAGGTCATCCACAGACAGAAAGCCACGAGGTCTGTATATTTCTTAACATTTATTTGGCCTTTGCTAGATCGAGCCTAACCCATCAATTTCCAGCCTTCAGTGTAGATTTCTCAGCATCGGTGACGCCTGTGACACCCATAATATTCATACCTTCGTAGAGGCGAGGCGTACGCATCGTCCTCAAACCCTCACCAGTCTCAATCTCCCACAGGGCAATCGCTCCATCGGCACTGCCGCTGGCTAAGGTGCGACCATCGGGTGCTGTTGCGATCGCCCACACCTCAGAGGAATCGCCCTTTTATGTTTTGAGACATTCTCCGGATCGAACATCCCACAGCTTTATCGTTTTGTCGTGACTTAGGGGAGTTAGACGCCCAAACTGCTTGTGTAGAAGGTCGCGCAGTTGATCGAGAATAAACAATTCTTGTTCTAAAAATTGCCGGAAGCTGGAAATATCCCCTGCCAAAAAATCTTTGATTGCAGAAGCCACAATTTTTATGGCTAACGGGTTTCCCCCGTAGCGCTCAAACACCCCTTGGCTTAAAAAATTTTTCGACCATATCCTTCATATTCTGAGCGATAGCAACCTGTGGGTTGGCGAGCGCCACTTTGTAGAATAAATTCCGCATTATCTAAAATCAGAAGACAGCGAGAGGTACGCAAACAAGCCATCAGCCGCAAAAGTTGTTCGTCCAAAGTTTCCTGTAAATGCGTTTCCTGCTGACCCCAGAGGAATTGCAGCAGATTCGCCAGCAATTCTTGGATAGACGGGGCATTACGTAGACTCCGATTAGTCAAACTCGCTTTGAATCTATTCACCTCACTTTACAGATAAGGCAGTTTTACCAATTCCACCCATGCCTAATAAAGCTACCAATCAGCAGCGTGAAGCCGAGCTATCGCCGCTAGGCGAATCGCCCACAATCCACTGCTTGTTCAATAGTGTGGTTATAAAAAACTGAGATATCAATCGCTTCTCCCCCATCTTGTTGGGAATTGGCTCTGACTTTCTCTGGTGTTTTTTTTACAGGTTGGGATAACATCCCATCGCCTAAGTCAGCAATATTTTTGCGGTCCAGCCTCAATTTTTCACAAATTTCTACAAAAGCACAAAGGAACCACCAGAAAAGTTGGCAAAAAGTGCAAAAATTCTCAATCTTATCGCTGCTGTTCCATAACCCGAATTTGTCTTGGGGCTGCTAGCATGTGGTGTTCTGGGGGCTATCTTTAAGTCTTCGCTTGTCTCCCTTCTTGCTTGTCCCTCTTCCGACGGGTGGCAGCTGGGAGGCTAAAATAAGGCTGGTGAGCGATCGCACCGCCCATCCATCCACTCCCTTGCGTGCAAGGAAGCGCCTCTCTACCCTCACAGACGGGCAAAATCTGTCCTCAGTCTTGCTTTGTCTGGGTTCAATTTCTGTTTGATCTAGGAGTTGCTTAATGCGAGCGATTAACTTTCTGATTATCTTCCTGTTTTGTGCAGCGCTGGTTTTATTTAGCTTAGAAAATACCGATCCAGCTACGATTAAATTTGTTAAAGGGGTTGACATTCAAGCACCTTTATGTATTGAATTAATTGGCGCAATGGGGTTAGGGGCTATCCTGGCTTGGATATTTGGCATTTTGAGTTGGTTCCAGCGGTTCTTGGAATCCCGCAAGACAACGCGAGAAATTCGCGAGCGGGAGAATCGGATTCAAGCTTTAGAAAAAGACTTAGAACAATACAAAGCAGAACTGCAAGAGCAACAACAGGCTCTATCATCGGCAACAGAAGCTACAGAAGTAACAGATACCCAGCCCAAAGTAATTGCTAAAAGTTGAATTTGGCGATGACACCGACCCCAAATCGAGCAGCTGCGTGGAATGATGGGCCGCACTTAGCGATCGCCCTGCTAATTGACTTGGCTCAGCGGGGGGAAATTGACCCTTGGGATGTCCAGGTAATTGAAGTCATCGACCGCTGCTTAAACGAACTAGCCCAAGGGGTGCAGACTGGCTGGTTAGAAACAGATCTATCCCAATCTGGACAGGCATTTTTGGATGCAGCGGTGCTGGTATTGCTCAAAGCCAATACCTTAGAAAACCTCCAAGAACCGGAAATCCCTGCTGAGTCATCAGAAGCAGAAGAACTGGAATTGGCAGATGCAGGCGAAGGGCGATTGCCATTGCGTCTGGAACGCCAGTTACGCAGGCGTCCCACCGCAGTACCGCCACCAAATCGCCCCGTGACCTTGCAGGAATTAATTGAGCAATTGCGGTTAGTCGCCGCCGCAATGGAAAAGCAATCCCCACGCTCTCGTCGCACCAATTCTCACGCCAATGCCTCTGCACGCGCTCAAATGCGGGCAGCTCTAGAATTGGCAAGCCAAGAAAATCTCAGCGAAATCGCAGTTGAACTCGATCGGTTTTTGGCGGCTTATTGGTCAAATCAAACCGGGGAACAAGATGGGCTAACTCTCGATCAATTATTAGGGTTATGGTCGCTCTCACGGGGCAATCGAGGGAATTCTCCCGATCTACCATCAGCAGAGGCCAATTTGACAATAACTCCTACTCCCGAACAATTACACGACCGGGTGGGCGTCTTCTGGTCGCTGCTGCTGCTGTCGGCTCAATCTAAAGTAGAGTTAGTCCAACAAGAGTTCTACCAAGACCTAAAAATTCGCGCTCTATAAAGCATAGCGTTGGCTATGGTATGCAGGGACTTTGCAAAACCTGTGGGTAAAACCACGCTTGGGCCCAAAAAACTCAGGACTTACGCACGACGATCCCAGAAACCGGGTTTCTGCGTCGATCTCTAGTTCTCTTGCCACGATTTTTCAGAGAAACCCGGTTTCTTTGCGTAAGTCCTGAAACTGTAAGGAGGAGAGCCAGTGCGGTCTTGGGGAAACCCCAAGTCGAGCAACTGGCGTATCACCACGCCCTCGTGGCAAGTGTGGTGAGCCCGGAGAACCCTAGAAATAGGGATATTAAGATTGAAAGGTCTTAAGAATCCCCGTACCAATAGGCGCGGGGAGTGTCAACAGTTTGAAGAGCTAAATTGCTAGAACATCTGTCAATGATTCCCGCTCTTGACAGAAAATTGAACAGAAGATTTGATTTGCCATCAAATCCCCCAACTTTAGTAGCCAAGGGTTGAAGGACAAATATTGATGAAAGCCATGATTCTGGCGGCTGGGAAAGGTACCCGCGTCCGTCCAATCACTCACACAATTCCCAAGCCTCTAATTCCAATCCTGCAAAAACCAGTGATGGAGTTTTTGGTCGAATTGCTGCGCCAACACGGTTTTGACGAAATCGTGGTCAACGTCAGCCACCTAGCCGATGAAATAGAAAACTATTTCCGCGATGGTCAGCGCTTTGGAGTCCAAATTGCCTATTCTTTTGAAGGTCGAATCGTTGAAGGCAAGTTGGTGGGAGAAGCAATCGGTTCGGCGGGTGGGATGCGTCGCATCCAAGACTTTGCCCCATTCTTCGATGATACCTTTGTGGTGCTGTGCGGCGATGCCTTAATTGACCTGGATTTAACCGCTGCGGTGAAATGGCACAAATCAAAAGGCGCGATCGCTACCGTGGTGATGAAAACCGTCCCCCGCGAAGAAGTTTCTAGCTACGGGGTAGTCGTCACCGACGAAGAAGGTCGCATCAAAGCTTTCCAAGAAAAGCCAAAAGTAGAAGCAGCCCTCAGCACCAACATTAACACCGGCATCTACATTTTTGAGCCAGAAGTGTTGGATTACATCCCCTCTGGCGTCGAATACGACATCGGTAGCCAGTTATTCCCCAAACTGGTGGAAATCAACGCCCCTTTCTACGCCGTCAGCATGGACTTCCAATGGGTGGATATCGGTAAGGTTCCCGACTACTGGCAAGCCATTCGCGACGTGTTAAAGGGGAAAGTCAAAAACGTCTCAATTCCAGGACATCAAGTGCGTCCCGGCGTCTACGCGGGGCTAAACGTGGCGGCGAACTGGGACAAGGTGGACATCACAGGACCAGTATACATCGGCGGCATGACCCATATCGAAGACGGCGTTAAAATTATCGGGCCGACGATGATCGGGCCAAATTGCTGGGTCTGCAAAGGAGCCACCATCGATAACAGCATTATCTTTGATTACTCCCGCTTGGGGCCAGGGGTGCGTTTAGTAGACAAGCTGGTATTTGGTCGCCACTGCATCGATAAAACGGGTGCATCGATTGATGTAGAAGCAGCCGCTTTAAACTGGCTGATTACCGACCGGCGTCAGGAATTCCCTACCGAAGAACCTGAAGAACAACGAGCGATCGCTGAATTACTCGGTAATGGGTAATGGGTAATGGGTAATTGGTAATTTTAGATTGGAGATACCCAATTACCAATTACCAATTACCTATTACCTATTACCTAACTCGACAAATACGTGTAACGACTCAAACTGCGTTCGTAATTTTGCAACAACAACTGGGATTCTGGAATCGTAATCTGATTCTCCAATAGTGCTTGCTCGCAGCGGCGGCGGATATTCTCCACCAAGTCTTCGGCGTCGTACTGCACGTAGCCCAAGACTTCTTTCATCGTATCCCCTTTGACCACATGTTCGATCTGGTAACCTTTCGGCGTCAGTTTGATGTGGACTGTATTCGTATCTCCAAATAAGTTATGGAGATTTCCCATAATTTCTTGGTAAGCACCGTTAAGGAACATCCCTAAGTAATAAGGTTCTCCAGGCTTAAACGGATGCAATTCTAATACCGACTTAACATCCCGCAGGTCAATAAACCGATCGATTTTACCATCGCTATCGCAAGTCAAATCCGCCAAAATTCCTCGCTGGGTCGGTTCTTCATCCAGCCGGTGAATTGGCATAATTGGAAACAGCTGGTCAATCGCCCAACAATCCGGCGCCGATTGGAACACAGACATATTCACGTAGTAGATGGAAGCCATAATTTTTTCCAGGTCTTCCAACTCATCTGGAACATATTCCTGCTGCCGCGTAATTGCTAGAATTTTGTGGCAACATGCCCAGTAAAGTCGCTCGGCTTTGGCGCGTTCGGTTAAGCGCAAAATCCCTAAATTAAACCGACTGATCGCCTCTTCTTTAAATTGCGTCGCGTCGTGGTAAAATTCTTGGAAATTTTCGGCGTTGATCGATTGGTAAGTTTCCCAAAGATAGCGAATCACTGGAGATTCGCCGTCTTGGGGGGGTTCCGGTGATTCGTGGGGGACTTCACTCGTGCTGAGTACGTCGAAAATCAGCACCGACTGGTGGGAAGCGACAGCACGTCCGCTTTCGCTAATCAGCGTCGGTACGGATACGTTGCGTTCGCCGCAAGCATCTTTTAACTCGGCAACGATGTCGTTGGCGTAATTCTGCATGTTGTAATTTTTGGAGGCGTAGAAGTTGGTTTGAGAACCGTCGTAGTCCACGCCCAATCCGCCACCGACATCAAGGTATTTCATATCGGCTCCCAGTAACGCCAATTCGACGTAAATTTGACTAGCTTCCCGGATGGCTTCTTTGATGACGCTAATCGAGGAAATTTGCGAACCGATATGGAAGTGCAACAGCTGCAACGAGTCTAACAGGTTAGCCCCGCGTAATTGTTCGACAGCTTGGATAATTTCTGGTATAGTGAGGCCGAACTTCGCGCGATCGCCTGTAGAAGTCCCCCAGCGTCCCACTCCCTGAGTACTGAGTTTCGCCCGCACGCCTAAAATTGGCTTAATTCCCAACTGGCGCGAAGCTTCAATCGCGACTTGCACTTCTTCGATTTGTTCCAGGACAATTAACGGCAGTTGTCCCAGTCGCTGGGCTAACATTGCCGTTTCAATGTATTCGCGATCCTTGTAGCCGTTGCAGACAATTAAAGCACCGGGAGTATCCAACAGCGCTAAAGCAATCATCAATTCGGGTTTTGAACCCGCTTCTAAACCAAACTGATGGGGTTTGCCAAACCGTACCAAATCTTCAACTAGATGGCGCTGCTGGTTGCATTTTACCGGGAACACGCCTCGGTAGGAACCGGGGTAATTGTAGCGCGCGATCGCTTTGGCAAAGCAAGCATTCAACCTTTCGATGCGGTCTTCCAAAATATCCGAAAATCGGATCAGCAGGGGAAGCCCCAAATTGCGCTGTTTTAGCGCCTTCACCAGTTCAAATAAATCCAGCGAACCGCCGCGTTCCCCCTTGGGAGACACCGTCACGTGACCCGCCGCATTAATCGAGAAATACGGTTCGCCCCAGCCTTGTATGCGGTACAATGCTTCGCTATCTTCCATCGTCCATTTTTTGGTCATTTCCCGTGCCGCAGCAGGCAAAAGCATCAAAGACTTAGCCTCTGCCAACGATAATGAATCAACAGAATTTCGTACTCGGTCTTCAACACCCTTTTGATCCGTCGTCGGCTGTGCCCCCATGTCTATCCCCCATGCAACAACTACCGACATGTCAGTTTAGCGCATCTACAACCCTTGCATCGTCGGTTTTCCCACTACTTTTGACATAATTTTTGCACCAACAACGAGACGATGGCTAGAAACCCGGTTTTTTCGTCAATGTCTAGCCGCCAAACCCAGAATTTTTCCTAAAAACCGGGTTTCTTTCCAGCTAGCTTCTTGATAAAAGTATCCCCAAAAGCTTTAACTTCAACAGCAGAAGCCTCTCGCTCACCGCTGTGCGGGAGCGAGAGGAGATGAATGCTCGCGAGCTTGTAGAGCGTTCCCTGACCAATGTGCGTCCCTTGCGCGTGTCCGCAGGACTTAGCACTCGGGAGGGGAACAGCGACGAAACTCGCAACCTCCTGTGGTAAAGTTGAACCATCTTGACCCTCACTGCCGCAAGCGAGAACCAAGCTAATAGGCACAGGTTGCAAGAGCAAGTTATGGGTCTTGGGAACCAGGACTTCTGCCCTTGGAGGGAATGTGAGACCAAAAGAACTAGGTAGTTCTCTTGGCAATTCTCGATGAATTGGGAAGCCCACACCTGACCGAGGTAGGAGTGGGTAGTTCACGATACTAGGCTGGAACCCGAATTGTAACGCGCAGGTATTTAGAGTGGAACGGACATTTCTAGCAGTCAAACCCGATGGCGTCCAACGCCAACTCGTCGGCGAGATTATCCGGCGGTTTGAAACCAAAGGTTTTACCCTAGTTGGCTTAAAGCTAATGCAAGTCAGCCGCGAACTCGCCGAACAGCACTACGACGTTCACCGGGAAAGGCCATTTTTCTCCGGTTTAGTTGACTTTATCACCTCTGGTCCCGTCGTAGCGATGGTGTGGGAAGGTGAGGGCGTCGTCGCATCCGCACGCAAAATCATCGGCGCTACCAACCCCCTCACGGCTGAACCGGGTACAATTCGCGGTGATTTCGGAGTTAGTATTGGTCGCAACCTGATCCACGGTTCCGATGCGATTGAAACCGCCCGTCGCGAAGTTAGTCTGTGGTTTAAAGACGAAGAATTAGTAAGTTGGCAACCGAGTATTACTTCTTGGTTATACGAAAAATAGGTTGCTGATTTAGTTTGAAATCATGCCATCGTTCAATCGATGGCATTTTTTTCTGTTGTCGCCGCATCAGCAACCGGGTTTTTCTAAAAAACCCGGTTTCTTTGGTGTTTATGCGATGGCTATACATGCTAAATTTGTGGTACTATAAGGATAATGGAAAAGGTGCGCCCATATATGCACGATCTGAATGGGAAAATTAGGGATTAAAGCGTTTAAGCACGACCAACTAGCTACAAGCGATATGCCTCCCAACGCTAGCGCGAACGCCGGCGCATCCCTCCACCTTGTATAACTTGCTATTCTTCTTCATCGCTCTCAAAATTAACCCCGGCGTAAATATCCTGGAACGAAATTTGAAACTGAATCGATTTTAAAGATAAAACAGCGTCTTCAGACTCATATTCAGTTAAAACCCATTGCCCCTCAGAGTTTTTAGCAAACTGTTCGATGTGATATTCGTATTGGTCAACCAGAACATATTCTTTTAAATCGGGAATCGATCGATAAAATCGAAACTTATCTGTTTTGTCATAATTTTTAGTCGATTTTGACAAAACTTCCAAAATCATCAAAGGATTGGTAACGGTTGTAGTGCGTTTCCCATCATAAACAGGCGCGCCTTGAATCACCATCACATCCGGATAGGTGTATAGACGATAACGCGGTATCCACAACTTCACATCACCCATATAGATTTTGTAATTTTGCCCCTTCATATTAAATTTGAAGTTGGTGCAAAAATTCAACGCGATTTCGTTGTGGTTGGTTGTTTTGCCTGTCATTGGCACTATTTCTCCATCTCGGTATTCGCTTTTGTATTCGGCAGTCTCTTCTAATTCCAGATATTCCTCTGGTGTGTAGGAACGTTTTTGAGTTTGAGTTTGCATAGGATCAATTTCTAAAATTTGTGGTACTATAAGGATAATGGAAAAGGTGCGCCCATATATGCACGAGCTGAATGTGAAAATTAGGGATTAAAGAGAGAGCGCCACATACCCTAGAAACCGGGTTTTTCCAAAAAAACCCGGTTTCTGGCGTTTATCGATCAAAGGTTAAATGTTTTATCAATCGCAATAACACCGACCAAGATTGTAGGGGCACGGCATTAAATAATTTCGGGTTAGGGACGAAACTTATTGATGCCTTGCCCCTACCCCGTAATTGATGCTGCTCCCTCGATTCGCCTTGCACCGCGCGAGCGCCAGATAGTTACAATAGTTTACATCCCGTTCATCAAAACTTAAGCATTCCTATGAATCGGTCAAAAGTCGTAGCAATTATTACAGGGGCGATTTCAGTTATTTTAGCGCTCGCCTACTTACTCCTCGTCCAACTCCTAGACTTTCGCGGCGAAATGCAACCCGCCCCTCTAAGCCAACTCCCTCCCCCTGCGGAAATTACGCAGAGCTAGCGGTAATGTCCTATACTAACTAACTGAGTCGCCTTCAGCATGTGATAGGCTACCAATAGCTGAGTCAAAGCCAGGGGGTAACTTTGGAGGGTTTCCCCAGTAGTCCCGGTAATTTTGCCCAGTTCCCGATCGGCGTCCAGGCTACAGTAGGGCAATAAGTCGGGAATTTCGCTGCATAGAAGCTTCTCTAACTCTTTGACTTGATTGCTAGTGGCGTGACTATCGACTTCCAGGACGTCAACAGGCTTACCCATATCCCGATCCAATCCTAGACGAATCGCTGGCATAGTTTTAGCAGCGGTTTGATCGAAAATTTCCGTCAAGTCTGGGTGGGGAATCGTCGGTCTAAGTACCAAGCGCACGTTCAGGCGTGAATAATCTTCATTTGATACATCTTCAGGCGGGTAGAAACTCACCACCACATCGGCATATTGGCGCTGAGGACGGATAAACTGTTCCGAGTCGGGTTCGCGTTTTCTCAGTTCGGCGAGAACTTCTTCCTCCTTGTAGCCCCGCTTCATCGTATCGCGCTTTACCTTCCACTTAAACCGCAACCATTCCGGCGGTGCGAGGTACACCTTCACATCAAAGCAGTCCCGCGCACCACGGGTAGCATAACCCAACAAACCTTCAACCATGACAAATTTGTTGGGTTTGACATACTCCGGCGGCTCAAACGTCCCCGTTTTATGGCTGTAAATTGGTTTTAGAATCGGTTGTCCCGTCCGCAGCAAGTTTAAGTGCTGCTGCATAATATCCAAGTAGTTGCAGTCCGGGTGCAAAGCCGTGATGCCAACTTCGGCACGCTGGCGGCGATCGTAGCGATGATAATCATCCGTACAGATTACCGTAACATTGTTTAGTCCCAATACCTGGGCGATGCCTCTAGTCAGCGTGGTTTTTCCGGCAGCGCTATCGCCAACAATGCCAAGGATAATGGGACGGTGGCTCATAATTAGATATTAAACAGATTTTTGATCTGAGATTAATTTTAGGCAGGAACGTGCAAAGTATCAACGTATGATCCGACATTGTAATTACGCTATTCTTGGCACTGGTGCGCTGGGTGGGTTCTATGGTGCGCGCCTGCAAAGGGCGGGTTTTGAAGTTCACTTTCTGCTGCACAGTGACTACGAATATGTTAGCCAGCATGGTTTAATTGTTGAGTCCGCTGAAGGCGACTTCGCCTCCCCTATCTTCGTGCCTATTGCGACACAGCTCAAATGCCGCCTTGGGATGTTTTCGTTGTTAGTTTGAAAGTAGGATAAAACTACATCACTTATTTTCTTTTTTATTGACCCAGGGTATCATACTGGCTAAACGCTTTCGGATGCGATCTAGTTTCTTTTTCTGCTTTATGATTTTCTTTGAACGTTCGAGAAAATCGATTGCATTGGCATCTTTCAAATACTTCCTGACTTGCCGGTACGCTTCTTTAACGGGTATAGGGTGACTTGACGCTGGATGGTATATCTCAACTCTGTCATCTACTACCACTTTCAGCCCTGCCTGGTAACTATGAAAGGCTGTCATTACATCTAGCCCCCAACCATAAGTATTTGCTTGTATATCCACGGGGTATAATTTTGCTAGTATATCAGTACGAGCCAAGAAAAAGAAGCCTTCACAGAGATAGCATTCGCGTACTTTTCCCGTACCCCGATTATAGCAGTAATCGAACGCTATTCTTGAATCGTAGCGAAGTGAAGGAGTGTAGACACCGATCTGCTTTTCTGCCAGCACTAATTCGATGCAGTCGGCTAAAAGTTTCACATCTGGAATCTGAATATCAGAGGCAACGAATAGTAACCACTGCTTACCTTTCTGCAATGCAACGCGCACAGACTCGTTCCACAAACCAGTATAGTAAAGGTTTGCCACAATCAGATCAACCGTTCGGGGAGGCGACGGAGAACTACTATCAATCAGAATTGTTTCAAAGTAAGGAGATAAACTTGCCTTGATCGCATCAGCATTATCTGAGAAATCGTAATTGGTTACAACTGCAATTGCTGATTTTTTCATAGATGTATTGTTATGATTAATTCCGCTCTTTGTAGTTATCATACTGGGGAGGATGGGCTGGCGTTAGCCACTGTAACCGATGTGGCGCTTGAGTCGCTAACCTTTGAAGTTCCTGTTCGTTCTCCATTTTGATTCACTCTCTGGGCGGTTGCTCACAGATAGCACCACAACAATTCTTATCTGTACTCGGGCAAGCATCTGGGTAAGCACCTTGTGTCCAGGAACGCGATTTTAACCCGGATGCAGATTAATTTGCCCTGCCACAAGTTTATCAATTAAATTGGTGTTCGCCTTTGACAAAAGTCCACAAGACTTTTGGCAACAGTCAACGCTGCTTAACTAGGCATTTTCAATCGTTATCCCGGTGCGATCGCATGGGCGATATGTAGTCGGGAATACCTTTACTATCCAGTCCCATCGCTAGTACCAGCTTGTTTAAATATACTCCCATCTCGCGAGTCAAAGTGAGTGCCGCGATCGCTCAGTTTTCGGCTTGAGGCGAAGGCGAAGGTGGCCCCAAATCATCGGGTATTTCTTCAAGCGACTTTCCCAAGGCGCGACAGAGTGCTTTCGTTTGAGCGATGGTTAGCTCTAGTTCATCTTCTCCACTTTCCCATCGGCTAATTGCTTGCTGAGTCAAAGTCTTTTTCCTAGTTTTATCTGGAATTTGCTTAGCTAGCTCTGATAGCTGCTTGTCTCAATCGTCGTAGGACTGGTATATCTTCCAGGGTGTATTGTTTTTTTTTTGACATTACTCATTAGTCACAACGTTGGATTTTGATTGCCTTGGTGCGCCAAAGTCATCCGGCAGTTCTTCGAGTGACTTCCCTAAAGCGCGGCATAGAGCTTTCATTTGAACAACCGTTAACTCTGGCTCATCTTCGCCGCTTTCCCATCTACTGATAGCTGCTTGCGTTAAAGTCTTTCTCCTTGTCTTATCCGGAATTTGCTTTGCTAGTCCTGCTTGAGTTAAGCCTGCCTCCTCTCTTAATCGTCGTAGGGGTGGTATATCTTCTGAGTTTGATTGTTTCTTTTTAGACATCTTAATTGAGCTAAGCATACTTATTGAATAGAAGCAGATTCATAAGTAAGCTTATGGACGTAAACAACACAAAAAGACCGCCCCGCCTCCTGGTCAGGGTGGCGATGGACTGTCCTGTTCGCAGAAAGGGCGATCGCATGGGAGTGCGATCGCCCCGACTAAACACAACTAATACAAGGATAAAACGATGACCGACATTCACAACAGCGCTCAAAGAGCGCGACTTTTCCCTTGGATAATTGTCCGCTTATTACCTAACTTGCAGCGTATCACCGTTGGGCGGTTTCGCCATCGCTCCTCACGCCGAGGGACACTTGCGCGTACTGAAGCAGGTAATGCCGATGGCAGATTTTGCGATCGCCTTCGATCTCATGGGGGAATAACATAGACTTCCCCCCCTCTCCCAAGAGTGGGTGAGGGGGGTTGAGGAGTTCTTTACACTAGATCAAGGACGAACTAGATAGAAATCATCCATCATATGACTGCCAATTTACCCCAATCGCCAGCCAAGCCGGAAACCTCAATGGGGACGCGAGTGAGAAACTTGTTGATTGTCATGGTTGCGATCGCCCTCACCGTTTCCCTATTTTTAGGAATGCGAACCCAGACAGACACCGCCACCCTCACCGAACTAGCGGAAAACTCGACCCCCCTAGAAGTCGCCATGAGCAACGGCAAACCAACCCTAATGGAGTTTTATGCCAATTGGTGTACCACCTGTCAAGCAATGGCGAAAGACATGGGCGAACTAGAACAAGAATACGCCGAGCAGGTAAATTTCGTCATGCTCAACGTCGATAATGACAAATGGCTGCCCGAAATTACACGTTACCGCGTCGATGGCATTCCCCATTTTGTCTTTTTCGGCAAAGATGGAACAGAAATTGCTCAAACCATTGGCGAACAACCCCGCACCATCATGGCAGCTAATTTAGCAGCACTTGTTGCCGGTGAAGAATTGCCCCATGCTAAAACAACAGGTCAAACATCCAAATTTGAAGCACCCGTAAGCGCGAAAAAATCAGCAAGTGAAGATCCGCGCAGTCATGGCGCTCAAGTGGTAAATTAATCAGAAATTTGCCAGCTTAATCAACGGTGGGTAGGGGCACGGCAGCAATAAGTTTTGTCGCATTTCTCAAAGTTTTTCTCTTGCCGTGCCCCTACAATTTTGTATTGCACCCCGAAATCGAGTTAGGATTAGGCTTGTGGCAAGGCGAGTATAACGGCATCACTCGCCAATGGTTGCGCTGGTATTGTAGGGGCACGGCATAAATAAGCTTTGCCCTTAACGAGAAGGTTTTCTCCCGCCTTGCCCCTACATCCCTCTCCCCTCCCTCCTCTTCCTTGGCGTTCTTGGCGTCTTGGCGGTTCAATTCTCCAATAATTCTCGCAGCAACTGTGCCAACCTTTCCCCACTATCTCTAACCGCGAGACTTGCCGCATTTTGCGCCATTTTTGCCAATTCTTCCGGCGTTTCCAACAAACTCAATACCTTTGTTTTCAAAACCTCCGCCGTCAATTCCGATTGCTTAAATACCAATGCCGCACCCACATCTCCAAACACCTTGGCATTAAAACTTTGATGATCTTCCGCCGCAAACGGATAGGGAATCAAAATTGCTGGCGTCCCCGTTATCGCCAATTCAGTTAGCGAACCCGCGCCCGCCCGACTAATCGCTAAATTCGCCCGTTGCAACAATCCCGCCATATTATCGTAAAACGGCAGACAAATATATTGCGGATGTTGCAAACTTCCCGCTTCCGCATCTTTATCTCCCGTTAGATGCACCACCCACGCACCCGCCTCAAACCAAGCTGGCGCAGCTTGACGCACCATTTGATTAATTGCAACCGCCCCTTGACTTCCGCCAAAAACTATGATAATGGGAACCTTGTCTGGAATCGGCAGATCGTGGTTTTGGGGTGAAAGGAATTGCTGGCGCACGGGGGTACCCGTACAAACAGTTTTGCCACGGGGTAAATACTTCGCTGCCGCTGGAAATCCGATGGCGACGGTAGTACAAAATGGACTCAAGAAGCGGGTGACTTTACCCGGTAGGGCGTTGGACTCGTGGAGGATTGCGGGTAAATTGAGACTGCGCGCCGCAATAATCGCAGGTGCCGCAATATACCCGCCGGTGGTAAATACACCTTGAAATTTTCCTTGTTTGAGCAGTCGGCGACAAGTCCAAATCGCCGCGATAAACCGGGTGATAATACGCAGAGTCCCCAATCCAAAGCGCTTTTGAAACCCTTCTAAAGCAATCGTCTTGAGGGGATATTTAGATGGAACGAGGTCTTTTTCTAAGCGATGGGGAACGCCGAGCCACTGAATTTGGTAATCTGGCAGTTGTTCGGCAGTTGCGAGCGCGGGAAATAGATGCCCCCCCGTACCGCTAGCAGCAATCAGCAAGCGCAGCGGCGCTACAGTCGATTTTTTCACAGTCACTGGCGTAGTTAAACTTTGTTTCTCAGCTAGCATCAAACCAGAACGAGCGATAGTGAATTACCTACATTGACGCTTCGCGTACACAGTAGGCTTCCTGTCTCACTCGCCGTTGCCACGTTGGGAACAGAGTTCGGGACACGGGCCCGATGATGGTCAATCACAGCGTCTCGAGGAGATTCCTCCTTTATCCAATCAATGCTGGAACCCAGGCAGCTGCCCGCCTTCCGCAGGCAGAAAACTTGTTGATTTGGGGACTTTTTTAGGGAAACTACGGCATTCATTTCCAATCCCAGTGTGGTGTCTAGCCTTTTTGATTCCCCTTTGAGCGGTTCGCCCACCACGGCTACTCCTCTGTCCCAACTAGGGGTTCGGGATATCTGCATAATATCACGGAGACGGGCAAAAACAAGGGCTACCCCTCTCCTGGTCAATCCTGCGGTTTGATATAGTCAAGGGGCGTTTCGTTTTTGCCCGGGCATTCATCTCAACGCCTCCCTATCGGGTATGTGTGAGGCTTCTGCCCGAATTAGCTAAACTTTTAACCTGACTCTAAAAATATCACCGATGCACTATTCTCTCAAATTATTCCCAGGCGCTGCCCCCAGATTAGCCATAATTTTGGTAACGGCGCTAGGGTTATCAACGGGTGGAAACTCTGCTTTAGCAGCGACTCCCGACACCGCGCCTCCTGAATTGAAAAACGCATTATCGCAAATCGACGCCGCCGCAAATCGTCGAGACGTGCAAGGGGTGATGCAGTTGTACAGCCCAAATTTTAGCAATAGCGATGGCTTAAATCGCCAAAACATGGAAAAAGCGCTAGGTCAACTTTGGCAGCGCTATCCCCAATTGCAATATCGTACCTCGCTGGAATCTTGGGAACGCGATCGCACCGGGGCAATTTTAGCCGTTACCGTGACCCAAATTACCGGCACCCAAGCCATTGACGGCAGAGACTGGACTTTCAACTCTACCATCCGCTCGCGGCAGCGGTTGGAAAACCAAAAAATCGCCCGCCAGGAAATTTTAGCCGAACGCACTCAGCTAACTTCCGGCGAAAAGCCCCCCAACGTCGAGATAAAATTACCAGAAACAGTCCGCGCCGGACAGGACTTTACCTTTGATGCCGTTGTCAGAGAACCCCTGGGCGACGACGTGCTAGTCGGCGCAGCTTTACAAGAATCTATCACGGCCCAAGGTTATTTAAACCCCACCCAGGTACAATTAGAACCCCTGGCGGCAGGGGGAATTTTTAAACAGGGTCGCGCACCCAATAACGCCGGTAAATACTGGATATCAGCGGTTCTGGTACGAGCAGATGGTATGACGATCGTCACCCAACGCCTGCAAGTAGAAGGCACTGCTCGCCCCACTCGTCAGCAAAATCGCCCATCCAATCCTCGCACCCGTCCGACTCGCGAGCAAAATCGTCCCTCTGGTGGTGCGAGTTAGCACCTCGTGCAGGTGAGCAATGTCGGGGCGGGTTTTACCAACAATCGTTAAACTCCAACGTTAACCGCCCCTTTTAGCGAGTCAAAATTACCGATGCCCCATTAGCAATTAGCAATTAGCAATTACCCAATCAACATGATTTCAATTCAAGATCAAATCGTTCTAATTACAGGTGCGAGTAGCGGTATTGGCGCTTCCTGTGCCAAGCTATTTGCTCAAGCGGGTGCCAAATTAATTTTGGCAGCGCGCCGCCAAGAACGATTGGAACAATTCGCCGACCAACTGGGGAAAGAGTTTTCCTGCGAGACTTATTTGTTGCAGTTAGATGTGCGCCAGCGCAACGCTGTAGAATCTGCCTTACAATCCCTGCCAGAATCTTGGTCTAATATCGACATTCTGATTAATAATGCCGGTCTGAGTCGCGGATTAGATAAACTCCACGAAGGGGATTTCCAAGACTGGGAAGAAATGATCGATACCAATATTAAAGGCTTGCTTTATCTCACCCGCTATATCGTACCGGGAATGGTCAGTCGCGGTAAAGGCCACGTGGTTAATATTGGTTCGATTGCCGGACATCAAACTTACCCAGGCGGTAATGTTTATTGTGCCTCTAAAGCTGCGGTTAGGGCGATTTCTGAAGGATTAAAACAAGACCTTTTAGGAACTCCCGTGCGCGTGACTTCTGTAGACCCCGGTTTAGTGGAAACCGAATTCTCTCAAGTGCGATTTCATGGAGATAGCGAGCGCGCTAAAAAAGTATACCAAGGACTCACACCTTTAACCCCAGATGATGTGGCAGATGTAGTCTTTTTCTGCGCCACCCGTCCCGCCCACGTTAATATTAGCGAGGTGTTGCTCGTCCCAACCGACCAAGCAACTGCAACACTGGTTCACCGACGAACTTAGGAGCAATTTAAATCTCAAATCCCAGCTGCTTTTTCACTCACATTGTTTAACAATTGTCAAGGGAACAGCTTGCCTGACCACCTGATAAACTTCCTGACACTCAGGGAAAGCTTTTTGTAGATTCCATCTTGGAATTGCCAAATAGTAATCTGGCTTAGAAATATTTGATTCCTTAACTTCTCCGACACCACTACCAGGTTTAGCAATTAATTTTGCTTCCTTTACACTAATACCAGGTTTAGCAAATATTTTGGCTGAATCCAAAGGTCCGGCAACTAGCACCTGCTTCCCCGTCTTGCTATTCTGATTAACCCACTCCATAGCCTCACGGAGACTCAATCCCCAATATTCGGTTTCATATCGATTATAGGCTCCTATCAAACCCCCAGATAAACGATTAAAATAGATGTATTCATAGGGATGAATATTTATCATGTCGAAGCCGATATGTCAACATAAAATAATCATCAAAACCAGTCCAAAAAATCGAATAAATTTGCCCTTATATTTTTTCCATAACCAAGCTATTGAAGTCGCGGAAATGGCAGCAATTCCGGGCAAAATAAACAGAAACTGGCGCATCCCGTCGTACAGGGTTGAACCCTTAACGACCGCATAGATTGACAGGGAGAAAATTTGCAGTAATACCAAGATTAAACAAGCCTTTTGTAAATTCGAGAATTGGGAATATTTGTAGACGCTTAAACCTAACCCAATAATAAAAAGTAATAGAAATATTTCTGGGACAGTTATAGTAACTATCCGGGGAAGATAATACCAAGGCAATTGGCTACCTAAGATAAATTTACCATCAAATAAAACCGTTCCTGACCAACCATGTTTAGAGTGATATTTGACCGTTTCCAAAAACCATCCCACAGGATTTGACCAAGATACAGGATGACATACGGTGGTCACAATTGCCCAAGATATAAATATCAATATCCAGCCGATAAAAATATTTTTATATGTATCTCTATTTATTTTTCCTGTTCCCACTCTGGTTACTATATAAGTGAATGGAATAAATCCCAGGAAAACAAATCCTCCAATCCTAGCAATCGTAAGCAATCCTACCAAAAACCCAAATAAAATTGAAGTTATACTAAAGCGGTTAAATCCAATTTTGACTTTTTCATTTAATTTCGAGTAACCCTCGACTAAATAGGCTCCCATCCAGGTAGACAAAGTGAACAGAACCGCAAATGGGAGATCCTTTGGGTTGAAGAAGCTATGTCCCCAAAAACCCGGAAAAAGTGCTAGAGTAATAGCCCCTAGCCATGGGTACTCGGATCCACAAAAAATGCCCACATTCCCTGCTACTGATACATAGGCTAAAAGAGAAAATAAAAACGTTATTACATGTTTGAACGCCACTCTATCCCCATTAATTTCTATTCGACTGTCTATACCGTTTTTCAATTGGTATAATGTTTCAGCAGCAACATCTAATACAACACCGTAGTATTGAATATTATCGGGTTGCGTTGGCAGGGGTTTCTTTCGAGCGATTAACTCGTAGTTCCACAGGACATTTTTTATGTAGAGAGGCTCATCCCATGATAACCCGTAGTTATTAACTGTTGATAACCCTATAGTAGCTATTAACCCAATTGCCATAGCCGTTTTAATAAAACCATTGTTAAAAAATCGTTGATTTCCCACCTCTATTTGAGCAACACCATTACTTAGATTTGTATTCATGGGTCTCACTTCTTGCATAATAAAAGTAGTAGAAATAGGGATATTAAAAACGAATGCCCTTCTGTATTACAGCCATGTTGGCATAAGTTCTCCCAGTATGCAACCTGTTTCTCAGTGTTTTTACAGAAAAATTATCTTTAGATATATTAAGGAGGGATAAATCTGGGGACAAGAGCGGTAGAATTACTGAGGTCAAGCTACCTCTATAGATTTGAGGAGATCAAGGATTACTTAACTGACTTACGGTTCGCTCATTTGGCAGGGAGTTAGAGAAATTGGACTCTAGGAACCCTTTATGGCAGGCCGATAGTTTTTCGTTAACGAAAAACTATCGGCCTGGGGTAATCAAACACTTGCTGTGGATGGGGAAATCGCTCTTAAGAGTAAATAGACGCCAATAAATTGACATCAAGCCATATTGATGCTGGCTCAAAAAAAGCTGTATATTAAATTTTAATTAATCAAAACTCAACCTTTCTACCTGTTAGCAAATAGCATCATCAACAGAAAGTTGAGTGTGA